>NZ_AP018316.1:905592-938390 GCF_002368115.1 Dolichospermum compactum NIES-806
TGAAAAACTAACCACTAATCAAAAATTAATATGAATATGATATTGAAGAATTATTAGAAAATTGGTTAGAGTTCTTGCAGATAGAAACTATTTCTGACTCAACTACCTACAAATTCTATCATGATAATTTCCGCCAATGGCTCATAAAATCTCTGTTTTGATCCTGTTCATCCTTTAATCCTGTACATCTTGATAGCGCAGCGTGGCGTATCACTCCTCCGTCGTCACGCAAGCTATAGCCATTTCTGACAATTTACCTAACTAGCCACTTAGGAACGCAAATTTAATAACCTGCAATTCTGACTTAACCTGAAATGGTGCGTTACGCTGTCGCTAACACACCCTACTTTTGCACTTTATTTAATTCATATTCCTTAATATTAGTAGCAAAAGCGATCGCCTCGAAGGTAAATATAAAGATTTATGTATTCTTTCCTGATTGTATTGATTAAGAATTGAGAATTATGTTTGTGAAACCAAATAAATCATTGTCACATATAGCAAGCAGTTACACTAATTAAAATTCTTAGGCGTGTTAAGTCTTATAGTAAACCTAAAAATTATGTTGTCAATGAGTGGTGAGACACCTTTGATTAATTTTCTCAGATAGTTTAGGATATGGCAGAAATTACAGCGACGTGGATTCAGTTACTATGACTGCAAAGTTACCAACTTCTTTTTAGGCATACTTCGCAGAAACTTATACTAACCATCATCCTTATGCATCATGGTACTGATTGTTAAAGAAAATTCTCGTCCGAATAGACATACTTATCGAGCCTTGAATAAGCTAATTTTGACAGGGAAATCTGTGAAATTTATGGCTTGTCTCCTACCCTTATTTATCTGGTGGGGGTGCAAAGCAGTACAAAACCAATTTGTACAACCACAAGCAATATTAGTTTTGGGCGGTTCTACTCGCTTGCTAGAAAGAGAAAAGTTTACAGCCAAATTAGCTCGCCAATATCCCAATATACCTATTTGGATTTCTGGAGGCAGTCCACCTCAGCATACTAAAAAAATATTTGCCAATGCAGGAGTTGATACCCAGCGTTTAAATCTAGACTATGAAGCTGTAGACACAGTTACTAATTTTACTACGACAGTGGACGAATTACAATATCGGGGAATCAAAAGTGTTTATTTAATCACATCTGACTTCCATATGCGTCGTGCTTGCATCGTTGGTGAAATTGTTTTGGGTAGTCGAGGCATGAATTTTAAACCGGTATCAGTTCCTTCAGAAAATTCACCAGAACCGATTCAAAAATCTATTCGGGATGGTGCTAGGGCAATTATTTGGGTAGCCACAGGTTATACAGGTGCTAATTACGCCAATAAAAGTAGACCCTAGCACATCAGAACAGAATTAAAAATTAAAAATTTTGAATTGTCCCCAATTCCCAATATTACCACAATTTGATACCCTAGCTTAAACAGTTTTGAGAAAAGTTAAAGCGTGGAAATTCAACTTGGGCGGGGAAAAGTGGCGCGTCGAGCCTATGGAATTGACGAAATTGCTTTAGTCCCTGGTAACAGAACTCTCGATCCGAGTTTAGCTGATACTAAGTGGCAAATCGGCAATATTGAGCGAGAAATCCCCATTATTGCCAGTGCAATGGATGGTGTGGTTGATGTAAAAATGGCTGTTCGCTTGTCCCAGTTGGGGGCATTGGGCGTAATTAATCTAGAGGGTATCCAAACTCGCTATGCCGACCCCGAACCGATTTTAGATCGGATTGCCTCCGTCGGTAAAGATGAATTTGTCAGCCTGATGCAAGAACTATATGCTGAACCAATAAAGCCGGAATTAATTGAAAAACGTATTCAGGAAATTAAACAACAAGGCGGTATTGCGGCAGTTAGCGCAACTCCAGCAGGTGCAAGCAAATATGGCGAATTCGTAAGTAAAGCGGGAGCAGATTTATTTTTTATCCAAGCTACAGTAGTTTCTACTGATCACCTGTCTCCAGAATCTATTACTCCCCTTGATTTAGCGGAGTTTTGCCGTTCTATGCCCATCCCTGTGGCATTGGGCAATTGCGTTACTTATGAAGTCACCTTAGAGTTGATGAAAGCTGGTGCAGCAGCGGTATTGGTGGGGATTGGACCTGGCGCTGCTTGTACTTCTCGCGGAGTATTGGGCGTGGGCGTACCTCAAGCTACAGCGATCGCCGATTGTACAGCCGCTAGAGACGATTATTATCGGGAAACAGGAAAATATATCCCCATCATTGCTGACGGCGGTTTAATCACTGGTGGAGACATCTGTAAATGTATTGCCTGTGGTGCAGATGGTGTCATGATTGGTTCTCCCTTTGCCAGAGCCGCTGAAGCCCCTGGACGTGGTTATCACTGGGGTATGGCAACTCCCAGCCCAGTCTTACCTCGCGGGACTCGCATTCGCGTGGGTACAACTGGAACTCTAGAACAAATACTCAGAGGACCAGCCGGTTTAGATGACGGTACTCATAATCTGTTAGGAGCTTTAAAAACGAGTATGGGAACTTTAGGGGCGAAAAACATTAAGGAAATGCAGCAAGTCGAAGTTGTCATTGCTCCTTCTTTACTAACCGAAGGTAAGGTCTACCAAAAAGCCCAACAGTTAGGTATGGGTAAATAACTCAAAGGGTCATTAGTCATTGGTCAGTGGTTAGTGGTCATTGGTCGGGGTTTTCTGCTAACAATGGGCAACGGACAACTAACTACTGACAATTGACAACAACTTTGAGAATGACTGGAAAAATCACATATCTAGCCTACAATAGAGATGGCGGAGACAAAAGTTTCCGTTCACTCCTCACACCACACTCCGCCCGGACTAATGTTCGGGCGGTTCCTTATGGTATGGATAAGTTTTCTAGTTTCCTGGCAAATGTATATCCTTTATCCTTAAGAGGGTGTTTTTGCTATGGTAGAATTTTCACCAACCTCGGAAATATCTTATGTAAAGGTTTTTAGGTATGTCAGCAGCAGAACAGGTTACAGATTCTACGTTTCAGCAAAAAGTCATCGATAGCGACGTTCCCGTATTAGTTGACTTTTGGGCTCCTTGGTGTGGTCCATGCCGCATGGTAGCCCCTGTTGTGGACGAAATCGCCACTCAGTATGGAGAACAATTAAAAGTTGTCAAAGTCAATACTGATGAAAATCCTCAGATTGCTAGTCAGTATGGTATTCGCAGTATTCCTACATTAATGATTTTCAAAGATGGACAAAAAGTAGATATGGTGGTCGGTGCTGTACCTAAAACCACTTTATCTAACACCTTGGAGAAGTATCTTTAAGCTGAATAGACAATAAACTTAGCTTAAGTTATTCATTTACAAGATCAATTACAGAACGAAAATGGTGCTTCCTCTATCTTTTTTTTAATCACAAAAAAAGCCTAGTGTCAGTACCACTTTCAGACATTTTTGTTCTAATTGTTAGTCAACTAAAGATTAGTTACTGAAAAGCCTATATTGTAACAATTACAATCAATATGGGAAATATCATGTAAAATAACGTCAGTTACTAGTACAGGAAGGCAAAGGTCAAAAAGCAAATTACATAAGTCTTTTCAGGATTTTTAATTATTGTTAGTTGATTTACGCTTTACTGTATTAGCAACTTCCGTTAGAATATAATGCCATTATTGCGGCAGTAAGTATGACTTCTGAAGCGTCCTTTTCTTCGTTAGATTCTCTCCAAGCGAATATTGCTGAACTAATAGACCGATTACCGACACTAAAACATAGGCAATTTATTCAGCAATCACTCACAACAATTTTGCGTCTTGCTGATAGTGATATTGAACGTCTGGATTGGAAAATATTATCTGCCGCTTTAGCAGATATGGAATGTGGTTTTCAATTATTTTATAACTACCGCCATGTTCGGAAAATTACTATTTTTGGTTCTGCCCGTCTAGCACCAGATACACCCACATATCAAATGGCAGTTGCATTTAGTCGCGCTGTTTCTGCACTAGGATTTATGATTATGACAGGTGGTGGTGGTGGGATTATGCGAGCTGGTCAAGAAGGTGCTGGTAGGGAAAATTCTTTTGGTTTAAATATTCAGTTACCTTTTGAGCAACAAGCTAACCCAATCATTGAAGGTGATGCTAAACTAATTAATTTTAAATACTTTTTCACTCGCAAGTTATTTCTTCTGAAAGAAAGTGATGCTGTGGCTTTGTTTCCTGGCGGTTTTGGCACTCAAGATGAGGCTTTTGAATGTATAACATTGAGCCAAACAGGTAAATTTGGTCCAGTTCCTTTGGTGTTAATTGATCAACCAGGGGGTGATTATTGGCGTTCTTGGAGTCAATATATTGATGAGAAATTGGTAAAAACAGGACTTGTTAGTCCAGATGATCCGAGTTTGTACATTATTACAGATAATCTTGAAGTTGCTTGTAATGCCATTACTGGATTTTACCGAATTTATCATTCTAGTCGTTATGTTGGTGATCAGTTGGTGATCCGGTTAAGAGAAGATTTATCGGATGCTCAAGTGGAATTACTTAATACTCATTTTTGTGATATTTTGCTGACAGGTAAAATTGCTAAAAGCCAAGCATTACCACAGGAAGAACAAGATGACACATCTAATTTACCCCGGTTAGTTTTAAATTTTAATCAACGAGATTTAGGGCGTTTATATCAAATGATTGGGATGATTAATCAGGTGGGTGTCCCCACTCCAGAGGAATTGGCACATCCAGAAAGGAAGTAACCTAACCTATACCAATTTATTAATTAGCCAAAATATTTTATTCCTAATACATAAAACTTGCACTATGGGAATAATATTTTATTGTTGAAATATTATGTAGAGCTTGCTGTATAAACCGAAAACCTCAATAAATCAAGGGTTTACGGATTAGAAATGTGAATTAGATGCAGGGAATTAGCGTTGAAACCGTTCATTTACCGAACTGACAAGTCAGTGCTTAGCTATCACTTTGCCAGATTTAATCTTATAATTTCCCCTTTAATTCTTCCTCCTGACTCGGTGACTCCTCCTATATTCTATCAATACTGATCAATATAATCAGGCTCGTATATTGGTATAAGTTGCTAGGAAAAGAGGGAATTGAAAGTTAAAAATAGTCTCACAATATAGTTGACGCTTAGGAAATTAAAGAAAACTCTTACCAATTGACGAATAAAGGAATTTAAATATGCTGGAATTACTAGGATCAGGTTTGTTTTCTATCTGGCTAGAAGTGGCTAAGGCGCAGATTCAACCGTTAGAAGCCTTGAGTGTCTTGGCTTGGCAAGGTAGTTCTAATTTGATTCTTGTCCCTGATCCAAGTCCAGCAAGTGCTACCACAGTTCATGAATATCTTAATGGGTTAATTTCGTCAAAATTAATTGACAAAAATCTCATGCCTTCTCAGGGGATTTGGTTGCAGTCAGGACCGATGCTGATGGCTAATCATCAAGGTACTACACCTTTACCTGCTGCTTCTTTAACTAAGGTTGCTACTTCCTTGGTGGCTTTGAAAGCTTGGGGAGCGAATCATCAATTTGAGACTTTAGTTAGTAGCACAGGACCGTTAGTAAATGGGGTGGTGCAGGGTGATTTAGTGATTACTGGTAGTGGAGATCCTATGTTTGTGGGGGAGGAAGCGATCGCACTGGGAAATACTCTGAATAAAATGGGGATTAAGCAAGTTAAGGGCAATTTGCTGATTACTGGGGCTTTTGCGATGAATTTCCAACGTCATCCCTTACTCGCCGGTCAATTACTCAAACAAGCGCTAAATCATCAAACTTGGTCTCGTTCTGTGGTTTTCCAATACTCAGTTATGCCCAAGGGAACACCTAAACCCCAAGTGATTATTGCTGGTAATATTAAAGTAGATCCTCGACCGCAAGTTGGACAAACTTTACTGGTACGTCATCTTTCCTTACCTTTGCAAAAAATTATTAAGGAAATGAATGTTTTTAGTAATAACGATATTGCGGAAATGTTAGCCAATTCTGTAGGAGGAGCAGATGTAGTTAGCGCTACAGCATCTCAACTTGCTAGATTCCCACAGTCAGAAATTCTCTTGATTAATGGTTCTGGTTTAGGGAAAGAAAATCGAATTTCTCCCAGAGCCGTTTCGGCTATGTTCATGGCATTGCAACGGGAGGCTAGTTTTTATCAGTTAAGTTTAGCTGATTTGTTTCCTACCTCTGGACTGGATCATAGAGGAACAATCCATTCTCGACATATGCCCAAAGCAACGGTAATGAAAACTGGTACTCTCAATGATGTGAGCGCTTTGGCTGGAGTTGTCCCCACACGCGATCGCGGTTTGGTTTGGTTTACAATCATTAATCGTGGTGGCAATGTATCAGCTTTTCGGGTTCAACAAGATAAACTTCTCCAAAATTTAGAAAAAGAATTAGAAGTATCTACTGACATTCCTGATCCTGTCACACCTCGATTAGATAATTCTTTACCAAATTTTGGCGCTGCTAATCGTAATCAAGTTTTGTATAAGCAATCGTAGGGGGAAGGAGTCAAGAGTTCAGGAGTCAGGAGTCAGGAGTCAGGAGTCAGGAGTCAGGAGTCAGGAGTCAGGAGTTCAGGAGTTCAGGAGTTCAGGAGTTCAGGAAGAAAAACAAAGAAAAACAAAGAAAAACAAAGAAAAACAAAGAAAAACAAAGAAAAAGAAAATTTCTCCCTTGCCCCCTGCCCCCTGCCCCCTGCTACCTACCTTCCTGGGGAATAATTTCTGTGACTACTCTGCTTTCGGAGGAATTACCACCTTTAACAACAATATTTTCTGTTTCTAAATTACCGACGGCTGTTTCCCCTTGAAAAGTTAGTTTTGGTTCAATTTGACGATAAATTATATTTCCTTGAGCTTCTAACAATTTTTTATCTAAATACCAAGTTAGTTGATTTGATTTTAAAGACTGACTACGTTGTCCAACCGCATTCACATTACCAGTGAGATACACCGTGTTTTCTGGTATGTTCATTTTTCCCTGATTAGCAGTCACAGTCACATTCTCAGCTGCTTGGAAGATGCGAATAGGAGAATTTGTGGTAATATTTTCTTTGTTAATATTCCAGGTGATAGAGTTACTAGTAACTTGCATTGGTGGAGATACTAACTCTAACTTTGCCTGTGGTTTGAGAGTGGCAATTTGAGTTTTTAAATTAATTTCTGCGGCGTTACCATCACCACGTGCAGTAATTTTGTTATCTTTATATCTTTCGATTTGAATAGGGCGATCGCTAAATAATTTCTCCTCCTTAATATGCCACATTAAATGCTCAGTTCGCATTTGTAACTGTGGATCTCTGGATTTAGCAACTACTCCTTGTGAAAATTCTACCCGTTGTTCACGAGTTTTAATCTTGGCTTCTTGAGCTACAGCCTGTAATTGTTTATGACTACCATTTAACTGATTGCGAACAATCAATAAATCTTCTTGAGGTCGCCATTCTAACTCATTAGCCTTGAAAACAATCCCATTACGGGGATCGGTAGCGACAATTTTACCTTGAAGAAATAGTTGCTTACCATCTTGCTTAATGTTAGCTTTTTCTGCTTTAATTTGGTAGACAACTTTTCCATCTTGGTAAAGTTCTCCTTCAGGACTGTCCGCTTGACCTACTTGTTTATCTGTAGTGTACTTTGCCTCTTTAGCTTTAACTTTCCAAACTGGTCTACCTACCTCATCAAATTGTTCAAAAACAATCCCAAAAAAAGTTACCTTAGTATCATCATCCTTTGGATATGAAGAATCAGGTTTTGATTTGGTAGGTGATGGATTACCGCAACTCGATAAGCATAAACCTAAACATAATATCAAAGGTAGGTAAAACCAATTATTTGGTAATGTTAACCCCAAAAATGAATAGAAGTGGGGAGAATGATGTTTAATTCCCCTCTGATGTTTTCCATCTTGTCTTCCATTCTCCCTCGCTTGTGAATGTTGCATTATTCTGGAACTTCTAGATGTCTACTACTATCTCTAGGATCGTCTAAAAAGCCCATACTAGACAATGGCCGATATGGATAACTTTGACGGGGGGTTTTTTGGATATCTTCTTTGATGGCTTCTAAATCAATATAGCGATCGCTCACATTAATTAAACTATCACTAGTCATAGAACGCAAACTCACCACCTCTACCCTCACCCCACGATAGCTCACAGAATTGACAGCATAAGCCAAATCGCCGTCACCGCTAACTAAAACTGCGGTATCATAGGAATCGCACAATGCCATCATATCAACAGCTATTTCCACATCTAAGTTAGCTTTTTTAGAGCCATCTGGTAATTGCACCAAATCCTTCGCAATTACCCGATAACCGTTACGGCGCATCCACAACAAAAAGCCCTGTTGCTTCTCATTTGTTCGATCTACACCTGTATAGAAAAAAGCCCGTAATAGCCTTGATCCGCCAGTCAAACGGCACAATAACTTAGTGTAATCAATTTCGATTCCTAGTTGTAGCGCCGCATAAAATAAGTTTGAGCCATCAATAAAGATAGCCACCCGACCCCGATTTTCCAAAACCTGTTCTGGGGTAAATATTGAGTCGTTTTCAAAATTGTTCAACATTGTTGTCATACCTTGTGTTGTTATCCCTGTTATGATAGAAATTTCTAACTATCTACTTGTTAGAGTTGCTTATGATAAGAATTCAGAAGGCAAGAGGCAAGAGGCAAGAGGCAAGAGTAAAGATCAATATTGTTCTTTATTTCCTGTTCCCTGTTCCCTGTTCCCTGTTCCCCGAATTCTTTAGTTTTTCAAGAAATTCGCAGTTCCCAAAATTAATTTTTTATTTTAATGTTTCTATCCGTTTAAACACTGGTTTTGGTGTTCCCAATATTTGTTTATCGGATAATATTCCCCATGTTGAGTGGGTACAAAAAGGTGCTAAAATTGCACCTTCTTTTTGTTCATTAAAATTTATTCCCCAGCCTAATTGCTGATAAATATCACTGCTGATATTAGGAATAATTGGGGATAGAAGATAAGCTGCTAGTCTGACAGATTCCAGCACCGCATATAGCACCACTTCTACTTCTGACTGTTTACCTTGTTTATATAATGACCAAGGAGCTTGATCATCAATAAATTTATTACTGGCTTGTACCAGAGATAAAACATAGTGACAGGCTTCATTAAAAGCTAATGCTGTGTATGCTTGCTTCACCCTTTCTCCCAACTCTAACCCCATTGCTTTCAAAGGATTTTCAATGGGAATGGCTGATTGGTTAATGGCTGGTACTTGACTAGCACAGTATTTCTTCACCATGTTTAAAGTCCGATTTAACAAATTACCTAAATCATTCGCCAAATCTGCATTCAAAACATTAATGAACCTTATTTCATTAAAATCGCCATCCTTCCCAAATTCGATTTCCTTAAGGAAGTAATAACGAACGGCATCACTACCATAATTTTCCACTAAAGTAATAGGATCAAGGGTATTACCTAAAGTCTTTCCCATTTTTTGACCATCTTTAGTTAAAAAACCATGTCCAAATACCCTGTCTGGTAAAGGTAAACCCGCTGACATCAGCATTGCAGGCCAGTACACAGCATGAAAGCGTAAAATATCTTTACCAATCAAGTGCAGGTTAATCGGCCACCATGATTGTAAAGCATTAGCTAAAGTTGCTTCTGCATCTGGTTCTAACAATGCTGTTACATAACCCAGCAAAGCATCAAACCATACATACAATGTATGTTGAGAATCCACAGGGACAGGAAAACCCCAATCAAGATTTACCCGCGAAATCGAAAAATCCTGTAAACCTTGAGCGACAAAATTGAAAACTTCATTTCGTCTGCTGACCGGTTGGATAAAATCTGGATGGGATTGGTAAAACTCCTCTAACTGGGTTTGGTATTTAGACAAGCGAAAGAAATAGTTCTGCTCATCTCGCCACTCTACTTGTTTGTTAGTATGGATAGGACAGTGTTTATCTGCGAGTAAATCCCGTTCTTCCTTAAACTCTTCGCAGGAAACACAGTACCAACCTTTTTGTTCTCCTTGGTAAATGTCGCCATTTTCCCAAACTCGCTGAAAAAACTCTTTAACTATCGCTTGGTGACGGGGTGCTGTAGTCCGACTAAAGCGATCATATTGAATATCGAGTAAATCCCACAAGTTAAGAAAACTGGGAACTATTTCATCACAAAAATCCTGTGGTGGTTTTCCTAAATTTGCTGCTGAACGCTGAATTTTTTGCCCGTGTTCATCTGTACCTGTAATTAGTAGCACTTGATGTCCCTGTAAGCGATTAAATCTGGCGACTACATCCGCTGCTATAGTTGTATAAGCACTGCCAATATGCGGAACATCGTTGACATAGTATAGTGGTGTGGTCAGTGCAAAAGTCTTTTCTGTTTTATTCACAAGATTCATGGACTATAAAAGCAAATTATTAATCAGTTTTCTCTATTAATAATCTAGATGATTTAGACAAAACTACGCAATTATATAACATTGCTACTTTTTTTTCAAACTCCTGGCGATGGATAACAACTTTATGGACTGAAGAATTGTTTAATTACTTCTATAAATCCACCTGATTTTTAACTAAATCAGAGAAAGTATTTACTAATAATCATGGTAAAACCTGTTTCTTTCCTTGGTAGTTACAGAGAATACACTAACTGAAACTCTAGCGATATAACTAATTGTGTGGATATAATTTTGCATATCAGATGTTCTCAGTGATAATTGACCAACCCGTTAGTTTCAATTTTGAGTAATTTACTAAGTTGTCGTTGGAGAAATTCCTAATTTAGTGGGACTTGTTTGAGAATTTTTAATCCATTAATCCAGGACTTACGCAACTGGCACATTGGTAGGGTGCGTCAAATATCAACAATCTGTTTATTTGCAGGATTTATGCAGTCTGACGCACCCTACAACAGATTTTTGGTGTGACACTTGCGTAAGTCCTATAATCATTGAACTAACTATTAAAAATTTACTCAAAGCATTTAGCTAATGTCTAAAGGCTGAATGATGAGTCACATACTTATATATGATGAATACAAATTGCTATAAATTCTGTAATTATGGTTTCAGAGTGGGTGATTTTTTATCTAGAAAGGTTGATTTTAGACAGATGAGAAAAGATAAAAATTTCGTCACAATCCCTATCTGGATAACGGAAAGGGTAAAGTTAAAGATAGAGTAGATGAATAAAAATAAGTAAAATGCCAGCAGTTGATCCTAAACCTTGTTTTTTAACGCCAAATCCAGTACGATCAGATTCTCCTTTATTTATCTATTTGCCAGGTATGGATGGGACTGGTGAGTTATTGCAATCTCAAATCCCAGAATTAGCCTGTGGTTTAGATATTCGTTGCTTGTCCATACCCAAAAACTGTCTGGCCACTTGGGATGTTTTAGCGAAGAATGTTTTGGACTTGGTTCACGCTGAGTTAGAAAAAAGCTGTCAACGGACAATATATCTATGTGGTGAATCTTTTGGTGGTTGTTTAGCAATACAAGTAGCTATCCAGTCGCCGCAGTTATTTAAGCGTATTATCTTAATTAATCCTGCTTCGGCTTTGCAGCAGCAATCTTGGTTTAATTGGATATCCCAGGCTACTCAATTTGTACCATCATTCCTATTTGATATTGGTGCATTGGGTTTGTTACCGTTTCTAGCATCATTAGAACGGATTTCTCCAAGCGATCGCTATACACTACTTACAGCTATGCGTTCTCTACCATCAGAAACCGTAAATTGGCGCTTATCCTTACTGCGAGATTTCCAGGTTGATAGCAAACAGCTACAAGAGCTAACACAACCAATTTTACTCATTGGCAGTGGTAGCGATCGCCTATTACCCTCTGTAAGTGAAATTGCTCGATTGGCAGATATTCTACCAAATACTCAGACATTTATCTTACCACATAGCGGTCATGCCTGTTTATTAGAGAAGGATGTCAATCTCTATCAAATTCTTAAAGATAATGATTTTTTAGAAGTTAATATCACTGTACCAAAAATTACCAAATCAACGCACAGTCCTATTTTCACCAAGTCTTTGTGAGGCCGGGTTATATTAGTATAGGGGCAATTTATCTAGCTTGCGTCCGAAAGGGTCTTGCCCCTACAATGTGCAATTCTCCAGAGATATTATAGCCCTATCTTCATCCTCCCACAGGTAATAGAAAGTAGCAGCCTGAAATACCAATATAGTGTCAGGGAATTATCGGTGAGTTTTCACAATTCCCACTGTATTCTGTAAAATCCTTTTACTTTTTGGAGATGAATACTCAGTATCTCTAGAGGTTTGCATCGCCTCTTTGACAAGAGTAGCTAGTTCTTCTAACTGATTAATTGCTTCTGCACCCTCTAATTTCATTAACTCTCGATCATCACGCATTTCTGTCCAAGTAATCCCATAATCGGATACCAAAAACCGGATTAAATGATTATCGCCTAAGCTTACCATAAAAGATGCACTATTCATTTGGTCGCCGCAAGTATAACAAGAAGCAGGATAACCATACCTCTCTAGTACAACTGCTAAAGCTTGCAAATTCATTACTAAATCTTGAACAAATTGTCTATACTCGTTTGCTAGTCTTAAAAACACTTGTCCCTCCAGATACCACAGTCATTTGAGTTTATTTTATATTTTCTTTAGATTTTCTCATGAACTGGTATTGTAAAATGGGTTTTACAATTTTTAGTGTTTCATGAGTTCGTTAATTAGTTAACTTGTCCAGGTTAGTAGATAACGATTCTTGAAGAAGTATCAAACTATTCAATTTATCAAGTAGTTATAACAGAATCAGTTACTAAAATTTACATTTTGGCTTTATCGCTCTGTCAGAACGGTACTTAATAAAATTTAGACCTTATCAGCCTAACTTAAATCCGTTCATAGTCAAGTTCTTTAAAGCCATATGTGCCACTATTACAGGTCATGTAGAGCCATATTAAGATGATTTATTCAGTCTAACGCTTATTTTCGTTCCTTGTGTTTTTACCTCCACTTCAAATAAACACAGAATCATATAACATAGATTGAGATTAACACAACTGTTGAATATACTTAATTAATGTATTATTTTTAATATATATCTTTAATACTCTCTATAATACTGATCCTAACATTACAGAAGCTGATCTGATGATTCAAAAAACTATAGAAATTCTAAATTTTGCCAAAGCAAATATTGATTGTTTATAAATTGAGGTTATTTTGTCAGAATCAGGTAGCCATTTACATTGACAGGATAAAAGTCATAGCTTCCTCGATTATTAGTTAACATTTCAAAAGTCATGGAAAAATTGAGGCTTTATGTATTTGTGATCAAGAATCTGATAATTATTTGTTAATGGATACCGGTTGGGATATAACAGGTAGAGTTCATGCAGTGGTGTTTCATTTGCGAATTATTGATGGGAAAATCTGCATTGAATGGGATGGTACGGAAAGGGGTATAACTGGGGAATTATTGGAATTAGGAGTAGAAAAGGATGATATTATTTTAGGGTTTATTCGTCCTGAATATCGGCAGTTTACAGATTTTTCTGTAGCTTAAAATAAAGTGTGAAATAGAATAATAAGTTTTGGGAATAATAATTATGATAAATACTTATTCACAAATTCTTGAGGAGTTAAACATTCAAACTCTTTTGTTTCTTGAACTAAACAACGAATTAGTTTATGATTAGCAGAAACAAAACATTGAGTTTCACCCTTACTAGCAGTTAAATAAACTCCAATATCTTCACGAGGAATTAATCCTAACTCTTCTATTTTGAGCCATTCCTCAGAAGTAAAATTGACATAAATAACCTGTAATTGCTGCCAAATCCGAGCAACAATTTGACTACCCCAATCTTTATTATATAAACGTTTAGATACTCGTAAGATTTGATCTAATAATTCTTCTGAAACGATAACTTCTACAGATGAAGATTTTAAAAAACCAACTGATTCTAATATTTTTCTTTCATAACTATCCTGATTTGCAATACCAATAATATAAATATTAGTGTCTAAAAAAAGACGTTGAGGGATATCATAACTCATTGTGATGCTGTGCTTTTAATAAATGTTCTTCAGCCATTTCTTTTTTGACATCTTGAATTAAATCAATAATTTGCTCATGGGAATTATATCCTGTATTATCTAAGGATTCTTTTACCTGTGCTGCTAATATTTTTAGGGGAATTAATGTTTGTTCCTGAAAATTTTCTTGAGGATTTTTGGTAACAGCTTGTGTTAAAATTAGTTTCAACTCAGTCTCTAGAGTCCGTCCATGTTGTTCTGCTTGATATCTGAGATTTTCGACGAGGTTGGGTTCTAAGTTATCTAGAATTATTTTCATATTTCATACATAGCTTGTGATTAGTTGATATTATATCATTTTTCAGGATTATATATCAACGCGGTAGGGGTTCAGCAATGCTAAAGCCCTACAAATGCGATACATATATATAGCAAGACTATTTGATTGATGAACATTGCCAGAGTCAGATCCCCGATTTATGTGAGAAGTTGGGGATCTATGTATATAAGATATTTTTATTGTTTTGGTATCTGAAAATCTGCGGCTTTAAATGATTTTCTATCTCTTTTTCTATCATAACTTTCTTGTAAAATAAAACTTACTCTTTGTTTTTCTTTACGCAAAAATTTAGGTAACTCTTTTTGTAAGAAGAAGACACGATTTCCAGTATCATCTATAATCCATCCATGAGCTTGGTTAGGTGGTAATGATTCAATTGTACCGCAATAACGGGGAATATCCTGATATAGAATTTCTTTCCATAATTTTCGACATATTTGATTTAATTTAGTGATATCCCCTTCAAATTTAGTGAATGTTGATTGCTGGTTAGTGATCTCTCGGTTAATTTTTGCTTGTAATTGTTGTAAGGTATCTTTGACTTTCCAACCCTCTCTTTCTCGAATCGCTTTACATAGTTCTAAATGTTGTGCAGACATTTCTAACTTTCCTAATAATAAGCTTTGCTGACAAATTTTTTCATATAAAGTAACTTTAATTTTATCTTCTCCCGGAGATAATGCAGTTTATTATATTACACCATTCTAAAACAATATCCCATTTCTCTTTTTGTTTAGCAACTTTAATCACAGCAAAGACAGTTAATTCTTTAGGTAAAATATCTGGTTGCAAACTTAAAATTATTTTTGCTGATTCTATTAGTTGGTATAAATCTTCCTTAGATTCTTCTGGTTTAATAGCATCATCATAATATGCCCAAACTAATTCATTTTTAATATATTTATTCCCAGGAAATTGATTAAATGCTTTATTTCCTTGTTTAATAGACCATGATGGATACCCACATTTACGTAAACAATAAAGATAACGACTTGCAGCATAAGCATTATTTTCATTTTCCCATACTTGCCGAAAAAGTGTTCCTGCTTCCTTCCATTGCTGTTGTTTAAGTAGTTCATTTGCAGTGTTCATTAATTCATTTTGATTCATAATGATTAATCCCTGATACAGTAATATTTCTATTGGTTGAATATGTCAAAACTTAAATAATTCTTTAATTCCGATGTTAGTTTAGATTGATGACTAATATATAAACTTAAATATTCCTGAGCGCGAGTCATGGCAACATAAATCTGCCTTCTTGCTAAAATTTCAGCGTCTTTTTTACCAATAGAATCATCAAACTGTTCTAGCCAAATTAATAATACTGCTTTAAACTCTAACCCAAGAGATGAAAGCATAGTTATAATTCTCACACCTTCTCTTTCCCGGTTATATTGTCTCTTAGAATTATCATTTTGATTAACCCAGTAAGTTGATATACCTTTCTGATTGAGTTTTTGGATAATAGAATTTAATCTTGGTTCATCCTTCTTACCTGCTTGTCTATATAAAATAGCTATATCACGATCATCAATATTTAATGATTTTAAATAATGGATAGTTGATATAATATATTTTTCTTGTTCATCAGGTGTGCTGCTTATATAAATTTTTGGTTTATCCCCCTGTCTCAATGCTAAACTGGGTTTAACCAGAGGGAAAGTTACATCCTCATCTTCTAAAGGTTCAACTAAATCAGAGACATGGTTTAAAATACTCAATGCAGAAGATAAAATTTGATGTGTGTTACGGTAGTTTTTGTCTAAGTCAAATTTCTTGCTAATAGTGCGATATCCTTGTGCTTTAATTCCTACATCTTTCCACTTAAAATCAGACCTTTTATAAAGACTTTGGTTGCCATCTGCAACAATCATTAAATCACCATTTTCACTATGTTTCAGAGCATTCACACAACACTGAAACCAAATAGGAACAAAAGTATGAGCTTCATCAATAAAAATAGCATCCCATTTTTGTTCTAGTGAATATTTAGATAATTTATCAAGAACTATTTTACCTGTATATTCGTCCCGATTTCCTTGAACTTGACTGGGTAATTTACCTAATAGAGATTTTGCCCATACATCAAAATTTCCGACTTCAATATTTTGATAGTGTCTATTTTGTGAATCTTGATGAAAAACTGATTTTATATAGGCTGCTAAACATACATTGAAACACAGTATTAATATTCTTGCATGATGATTTTGGTTAATTAAGTATTTAGCGCGTGATATTAATAATAGGGTTTTCCCTGAACCAGAAACCCCAAAGAAGATACGATGACCATCTCCTATACTTTTAGCCAAAGATTCTTGTTTACTGTCTAAAGTTGTTAATATAATATCACTTGGTAAAATTGAAAATTCAGAATTAACACTTTTTAATGTAGCTTTTTCTTGTCTAATAACAATTTCAGGATATATAATTCCTTTGATGGTACTAATCTGATCAGGTGTTAAAGGAGAGAAAACAAAGTTAACTCCAAACATTTCTTGAAAACGCTGGATGATTGTTTCTTCTTGAATATCATCTTTATCCCATGTCAATAATTCATCACGATAAATTACACTTTTTATTGGGAGTATATCAATTAAATTATATTTATGAGCTTGTTCATCAGTTAAATTAGACATAACTGCACCAACAGCAATAGGAAAACATAAATTTCCTTGGTATTTGCCTGATTGGTTAGTTAATATTCTAGATTTTTTGAGAATATTTAATAATTTGTCAAGATAATCTTTACCTTGACGTAAAGGAGATTTCTGTTTTTCAATTGTCTCTAAATCATTGCGATTGTTCTCTATTTCAAAACTATCATGGGAAGCTTTAAGTATGTGTTTGAGATACCATCCTTTAACTTCTATAACAAGTAGTCCAAAATCAGGGGATAAAATAATAAAGTCAGGATAACGACCATCTATTCTGGGTTCATACCAAACATAGAAATTATCCGATAGCTTATTTTTGAGAATATTGTATAGTCTTTTTTCTCCCTCACTTGCTTTTTTAGGAAGAGAGGGCGGTATCATAATTGCCATATTGAACTGTTTATAATTTTACCAAGGTAAATTTTAACATCGTATAATCTCGCTAAGATACTTAGTTACATTTCTTAACTTAACTACTTGCACCACATCCTTAAACTTGCTTTGCGCCTTTGCATGAGATTAAAAAAAGTCGTGCATATATCTGAAAATCTCTCTTCTTCTCTTCTCCCTTCGTGTCCTTCGTGCCTTCGTGGTTAAATAAAAATAAATAATCCTATACATCCTCAAATCCTGTAAATCCCGATTCAGACAAATTCCATGTTCCCTTCCATACTCAGCGAGCATTATCACCCGTCACGATTGGAAATCTTCTTTAATGTCAGCCGATTTTCCACCAGAAACACATAAACTAGCGATTGGGTTATTAGTAAACTGTAAAGGTTAAACCCTGACGACATACACAAAATCAAGGACAAACCACGAATGACTAAATTTCTAGACACCGCTATTGAAGCCATTGTCTCCCGCGAAATCCTCGACTCACGGGGAAGACCTACACTAGAAGCGGAAGTACATTTAGCTGGTGGTGCAGTCGGACTCGCACAAGTTCCTAGCGGGGCTTCTACAGGCACATTTGAAGCCCATGAACTGCGGGATGGGGATAAAAGCCGTTATGGTGGTAAAGGAGTCCTCACGGCGGTAAAAAACGCCAATGAGATATTAGCGCCCAAATTATTAGGGTTGGATGTCCTCAACCAAGAATTGTTAGACCGGACAATGATTGCTACAGACGGTTCACCTAACAAATCTAATTTAGGCGCAAATGCCATTTTAGGTATTTCCTTAGCAGCAGCCAAAGCAGGTGCAGCAGCTTTAGATATTCCTCTCTATCGCTATTTGGGTGGTCCTTTGGCAAATTTATTGCCAGTCCCCTTAATGAATGTGATCAATGGTGGAGCGCACGCATCCAATAACGTAGACTTTCAAGAGTTTATGATTGTTCCTATCGGTGCGCCTTCTTTTAAAGAAGCATTACGTTGGGGTGCGGAAGTATTTGCCACTCTTAGCAAAGTGTTAGATGATAAAGGTTTGCTGACAGGTGTGGGTGATGAAGGTGGTTTTGCACCTAATCTAGAATCTAACCAAGTGGCTTTAGAATTGCTGGTAGCGGCGATTAAACAAGCTGGTTATAAGCCCGGTGAAGAAGTAGCTTTGGCTTTAGATGTGGCTGCTAGTGAATTTTACAAAAATGGACAATATGTTTATGATGGTAAACCCCATAGTCCTGTTGAGTTTATTGATTATTTAGGTCAGTTGGTTGACCAATATCCGATTGTATCTATTGAAGATGGTTTACATGAGGAAGATTGGCAAAGTTGGCAATTACTAACTCAGAAAATTGGCTCAAAGGTACAATTGGTGGGTGATGATTTATTTGTCACCAATGCAACCCGCTTACAAAAAGGCATTGAACAAAAAGCCGCTAACTCAATCTTGATTAAATTGAATCAAATCGGTTCTCTAACTGAAACTTTGGAAACCATTGATTTAGCCACTCGCAACGGTTTCCGTTCAGTAATTAGCCATCGTTCCGGTGAAACTGAAGATACAACAATTGCTGATTTGGCTGTAGCTACCCGCGCCGGTCAAATTAAAACCGGTTCTCTATGTCGTAGTGAACGGGTAGCAAAATACAATCGCTTACTGAGAATTGAAGATGAATTAGGCGATCGCGCTATCTATGCTGGTACTGTTGGTTTAGGTCCAAAATAGGTGACAGGTGACAGGTGACAGGTGACAGGTGACAGTAAAAAAAAGGTAAGAAGTTTAATAAATATCTTTCTGTTCCCTGTTCCCTGTTCCCTTTTAAGGATAAAACCCAACTTTAGGTAATCCCAAGGTTTCATGCCAGCCTAGCATCAGGTTCATACATTGAATTGCTTGTCCGGCTTGACCTTTAATGAGGTTGTCAATGGCTGACATGACGATAACACGACCTGTGCGGGGGTCAACTTCTATGCCGATATAACAATTGTTACTGCCACACGCCCATTTTGTTTGGGGATAAGTGCCACTATTGCAGATTTTCACCCAAGGGGAATTGCGATAAAAAGCGCTGTAGATAGTAATCAGGTCATCACGGACTAAACCAGGATCACGCATATTGGCGTACACAGTGGCTAAAATCCCCCGCACCATCGGGATGAGATGTGGTGTAAATTGGATTGTGACTGCATGGCCTGCCAAGTCGCTACATATCTGCTCAATTTCTGGGGTGTGGCGGTGTCTACCGACGTTATAAGCACCCAGGGAGTTATCAGCTTCGGCTAACAACAGGTTAATTTTACCTTGTCTACCGCCCCCAGATGTACCAGATTTGGCATCAATAATGGCTGTTTCGGGAACGATTAAACCTTGCTTTAAAAGTGGCGATAATGCCAGTAAACTGGCTGTAGGATAGCAACCGGGACAGCCAACTAGATTTGATTCAGCAATGCGATCGCGGTACAATTCTGGTAAACCATATACTGCTGTGGCGGCTATGGTGCGATCGCTTCTTTCTGTACCATACCAATCTGTATAAGTTTTCAAATCACCAAAGCGATAATCAGCACTCAGATCCAGGACTTTACAACCTTTTTCTATAAGTTGAGGAGCAATTTGGCAAGCTAATCCATTGGGTAAAGATAAAAATACCACTTCACAGCGACTAGCAATAACTTCCGGTTCTACCGCCTCAATGGGCAAATTCACTATATTAGCGAAATGTGGGTACAGGTCAGCAAAGGATTTACCCGCGCTACTTTCACCACCTAAATAAACAATTTCCACTTCAGGATGATCCATCAGCAGTCGGACTAGCTGCACTCCGCCATACCCTGACGCGCCAACAATTCCAACTGGTACGCGTCTTAAATTTCCCATGACATTAAATCCTTATCCACTTTTAGTTATCTATTATCAGTCATCAGCAGTCAAGCTAGTAGCTAATTACTGATGACTTTATTATTGAACTTTCGCTGCATTGTATAGCAAAGAGTATCTTTTAGCGTACCTATAATCACAAATATCTTTAAAAAACAATCACACTCATAGTGTGTAGAAAATCAGTACCACTAAGGATTATGTTTTTTATGTGACTGAAAATTCTCAACTTCAAAAGTTTGGCGAATACATTCGCACAATCAGAAAAGCACAAAATCTTTCCCAAGAACAGTTAGCAGAACTGTCAGGACTACATCGCAACTACATCGGTGGTGTTGAACGTGGTGAAAGAAATATTGCTTTGTTAAATATTATCCGTATTGCTCAGGCTCTGGGAATGTCACCCAGTGAATTATTAAAAGGTTTAGACTAAATGGTATTTCCTTATGCCAGTATTCCAGTTGAAAAATGGGCAGATAAAACAAAAGAACTGATAGAAGAACATCCTCTCAAGCCAAATGTTATTAGAGAGGTTGCTTTAAAGAGTTGGCAGCTTTTATGGCAAACAAAAATAGGAGAGGAAGACACATATTTGAGCCTGGCAGAAATTGATCCACCAGCTATTATGGTGGGTTATTTTTTTGAAAAACTCTTTGCCAAAGAATTGCAAAAGCGTTATCCAGAGGAATGGAGAGGAACACAAAGTAAAGATGAAAAAGATATTGTTTATCTAAAGGATACAAGATATTCAATAGAGATAAAAACTTCTGGTCAGCTTGGCACAAAAATTTTTGGAAATCGCAGCTATGGTCAAAAAGCAAAAGATGAAAATAATGGGGAGCTTACTAAAAAAGAAAAGTCTGGTTATTATATTACAGCTAATTTCTACCAGCAGAGTTTAACATTATTAAGATTTGGTTGGATAGACCATGAAGATTGGAATGCACAAAAATCAGCAACAGGTCAGGCATCTGGTTTAGATCAAAAAGTCTATGAGCATAAACTTTTTACAATAACAGGAGAATATATTTTAGATTCTCCTGTTAATTTATTATGTAAAGTTGGTGATGTAATTGCGAATGAGATGAATAAGGAAGGAATCAAAATTATTCAGGAATTAAGTGATTATCAAGGTAATAATCAAACTGTTAAAAAAGCCAAAGCGCAGGAAAAATATCACAATATACTTAAATTGAATTCGGGGATTGAAAAATTTGCGCTGGGTAAAAACATAATAAATAGTGTTTGGTGGTGGTTAACTTAAAAATACAAAAATACCTTTATAGAAATAAAGACATTTGTTCTACTTGACAACTTTGTTCTTTCAAAAAAGTTTCAATTCTATTAGCAGCAATATCACAATAATCTTGACGAATTTCAAAACCAATTACTAACCGATTTAAATTTAAAGCTACCATAGCAGTAGTACCCGAACCCAGAAATGGATCTAGGACAATTTGATTTTGATTTGAAGATGCTTGAATTATTCTTTGAATGACAGAAGATGGAAACTGTGCTGGGTGTGGTGTTCTTTCTTTTGAAGATCGGTTTTGTCCAGAAGTTACTTTCGGAAATTCCCAAACATCAGTGGGATTTTTACCTAAAGGATTAACCCTGATTTTACCATTCTTTTTTTGATTGGGATATTTAACATTAGGATCACGAATATCGTCAAGATTAAAAGTATAAGCTTCTGAATTTTTCACATACCACAAAAATTTTTCATTTCTAGGTGAAAAGAACTTACTTCCAGCAACACCAGCACCATAATTCCAAACAATTTCCTGAATTAAATAAAAAGGAATTTTATCCCAAAGCAAATAGGAAATAGGAATTGCTTTAGCACGATTTTTAATGGATAAATAACCTAAATTTAGCCAAAAAGCTCCATCACATAAAGTCAGACGATAAACTTCTGTTATCCATTTTTCACACCAATTTATATAATCGTCCAATGGTAATAAATTTTCATATTCCTTGCCAATATTATACGGCGGACTTGTGACAGTTAAATTAATTGATTCATCTGGTAAAATTTTCATTGCCTCTAAACAATCTAAATTGTAAATGAGACAATTAGACGCTTGAAAGTAGGGTTTACCTAGTAATTTACTTATATCATGGAAATTCATAGCTTAATAATCTGTATATACGGGACTCTAAACTATTAATAGTATATATGAACTATTTTACTGTCAAGTAACAGTTTAAGTAGGTGAACGGAAAAAAACCGAAATATGTAACGAAAAGTAAAATCGCCCAAACCCTCTTCACCCTTGCCTCTTACCTCTTGCCTCTTGCCTTGTCATAACGACTATTTTCAATGCTAACCTACTTAGTTATCTCACAAAATCCCTAATTCCCATAAACAAGCTACAATTTACAATAAGAAATTGTTAAAAAACTTTACGTTGATAGCTGGAAATTTTCTGTGTCACAGTCTAATATTACCCAAACCTTTAAATTTGATTCTATTGATGCCGCTTTGGCCGATCTCAAAGCAGGTCGTATCATTGTTGTCGTAGATGACGAAAATCGAGAAAATGAAGGCGATTTAATTTGCGCCGCCCAATTTGCCACCCCGGACATGATCAACTTTATGGCTGTAGAAGCCAGAGGACTGATTTGTTTGGCAATGACAGGCGATCGCCTCGATGAACTAGACTTACCATTAATGGTCAGCACACTCACGGATACTAACCAAACCGCCTTTACAGTTAGTATTGATGCCGGACCCCATTTAGGCGTTAGTACCGGCATTTCCGCCGAAGACCGCGCCCGCACGATCCAAGTCGCCCTCAACCCAGGCACCAAACCGGAAGAATTACGCCGTCCAGGTCATATTTTTCCCCTGCGGGCTAGACCGGGAGGTGTACTCAAACGGGCGGGACATACAGAAGCCGCTGTAGACCTATCCCGACTAGCGGGACTGTATCCAGCCGGGGTAATTTGTGAAATTCAAAACCCCGATGGTTCAATGGCGCGATTAAATCAGTTAGTCGAATATGCCAAAAATCATCACCTAAAAATTATTAGCATTGCTGATTTAATCAGTTATCGTCTCCAAAACGATCGCCTGATATATCGAGAAAT
Source organism: Dolichospermum compactum NIES-806 (assembly GCF_002368115.1). Classification (NCBI taxonomy): domain Bacteria; kingdom Bacillati; phylum Cyanobacteriota; class Cyanophyceae; order Nostocales; family Aphanizomenonaceae; genus Dolichospermum; species Dolichospermum compactum. Next base: position 928,955 of record NZ_AP018316.1, read on the forward strand.
CGTTACCAAACTACCCAGCGAGTTCGGTCAATTTGATATTTACGGCTACCGTCACACCCTAGATAGGACAGAACACGTCGCCATTGTCAAGGGAGATCCAGCAAATTTCCGAGATGAAGCCGTAATGGTGCGAATGCACTCGGAATGTTTAACAGGAGATGCTTTAGGATCTTTGCGTTGCGACTGTCGGATGCAATTGCAAGCCGCATTAAAAATGATTGAGGATGCGGGTCAAGGTGTCGTTGTTTACCTGCGTCAAGAAGGGCGGGGCATAGGCTTAGTTAACAAGCTAAAAGCCTATTCTTTACAAGATATGGGCTTAGATACCGTCGAAGCCAATGAGCGTTTAGGGTTTCCCGCTGATTTGCGTGATTATGGCATGGGAGCGCAAATGCTCATGGATTTGGGCATCAAAAAAATCCGTCTTATTACCAATAATCCCCGAAAAATTGCTGGTGTCAAAGGTTATGGCTTAGAAGTAGTAGATCGTGTTCCCCTCTTAATTGAGTCTAATGATTTTAACTCCTATTATCTAGCTACCAAAGCCAAGAAATTGGGGCATATGTTGTTACAAACTTATCTAGTCACAGTAGCAATACATTGGCAAGATGAACCAGAATCAGTCACCGAACGCTATGAACGACTAGAGAAAATACGGCATTTATCAAAAAATCAGCATTTATTATTACAGGAAGAAGCCCGTCCCTTGGGCATCGCTTTATTTGATCAACCATCTTTAACTGTACATCTGGGTTTTGACCAAGCGAATATTGCTGAATCCAATTGGTATCAACAAAAAGGTCATCCTTACCTGCAAGCAATTTGCCAGATCTTAGATGAAATCGCCACTTTACCCTACATTCAGAAAATGGAATTTCTGATTGCAACAGGTAGCGATCCTTTGAGTAATTTGCAAGTACAATTAGACAGGCAAACCTTCTCTGATGGTGTCCTCCCTTCATCTTTACAAGATAACTTGCACACACAGCACATTTACAGTTTTAGTAAGTAAAATTTCCTGAATTTACACACATTGATAATAGCTTTAGTTTTATAACTAGAGCTATTTATTCATTATTTATGTATGCTTGAACAACCCCACAAATAAAAGTTGCTATCAACTAGACATTAGCACAGTACAAAAAGTATAATTTTTACTATTTATAATAATTTGTGGGTTATAGACGGATAACCAACTAAGAATAAAGTCATGCTTGTAGAATTTAGTGTAGAAAATTATCGTTCAATCCAGGAAAAGCAAACATTGAGTATGGTAGCTGCTGATAATGAAACTATGATAGATAGTAATACTTTTTCTGTACCTAATAATGATGATTTACGCTTAGTTACAAGTGCTGCTATTTATGGTCCAAATGCTTCTGGTAAAAGTAATTTACTCAAAGCTATACAAGTTCTGAAAAATCTTGTAATTAACTCAGCTAGTAGAATGCAAACTGGTGATAAATTACCTATTGAACCATTTAGATTAAATAGTGAATCAGCAAAAAAGCCTAGTAGTTTTGAAGTGATTTTTATTCATGATGATATTCGTTATGAATATGGAGTTTCTTTAAATCGAGAACGAGTATTTGAAGAGTGGTTAATTGCTTATCCAAATGAAATTCAACAAAACTGGTTTTCTCGTGAATATCTACCAGATAATCCAGAACTACAAACAGATGAAGGTTATAAATGGTCTTTTGGTAAAGGATTAAAAGGGGAAAAAAAGCGTATTCAAAGATTTGTTCGTTCTAATTCTTTATTTATATCTCATGCTGCACAAAATAATCATCCTCAGTTAACAGAGGTATTTGATTTTTTTCAAAATGAAATAAATATTCCTATTTACAATCATGCTAATATAGAATTTACTTTAAGCCGATTTGACGAAGATGATAATTTTCCCTTTTTAGTAGCTAAATTACTTAGTGAAGCAGATATTGATATTTCAGGTATCAAAATTGATAAAAAACCCATATCTGAAGAAATAAATTCTTTCTATAAAGAATTTTTTAAACAAAAAATTGAACAAAATGAAAGAGGAAATATAACTATTGATGAAATTAATAAAATAGATGTCATAACTATTCATAAAATGAATGACTCTCATCAAGAAGTAGAATTTGATTTATTAGATGAATCTGATGGTACACAACGTTTATTTGAAATAGCTGGATACTGGCTATATGTATTACAATATGGAGAAGTAATATTCATAGATGAACTAGACAGAAGTTTACATCCAGTTCTTTCTAAAGCATTACTGAAAATGTTTAATGATCCAGAAATCAACAAAAACAATGCTCAATTAATATTTACAACTCATGATACTACACTTTTAGATAGTGAACTATTCAGACCTGACCAAATATGGTTTACTGAAAAAGATAACAGCATGACTAAACTATATTCATTGTTTGACTTTCGACCTCGTGAAAATGAATCTTTACAAAAAGGTTATCTATTAGGTCGCTATGGTGCTATTCCTTTTATTAATGGGTTCAAGGGAGGGAGTGAAAAAGATGAGAAAGGGAAAATCGACAAATAATTTAAAACGAAGTTCAGAGAATAAAAATCCTAGAGGAGACCTTTTAATTGTAGTTGAGGGTGATACAGAAGAGAATTATTGCTGCTCTTTGAAACGTGAATTGAAATTATCAACAATTAAGATTAAAATAGTTTCCGCTAATGGTGGAGATCCTTTAGAGATTGTAAATACAGCTTATGATCTATATCAACAAAAACAATATGATCAAGTATTTTGTATATTTGATGATGATAATAAACCAGAGAAATATAAAAAAGCTCTCAGCACAGCAAAAAAATATAATTTTGAATCTATAACATCAATACCCTGTTTTGAATTTTGGTTTTTACTCCATTGTTGTTATACTACCAGTCCTCTTAGTAGTTATGATGAATTACGTCCAAAGCTAGAATCAGAAATGAGAAAAGAGGGTATTTTAAACCCAGGAGAAAATTATAATAAAAGTGATAAATTGCTATATGAAAAACTCAAATCCAATCAAGAAAAAGCAATTAATCATGCTATTAAACTAGAAAATAATCATCCCAACGAAGATGGATGTACTAAACCATCAACAAAAGTACATATTCTAATTGATAAACTGCAAAAACAAAAAAACTTTGAATAAGTAGTCACTTGTCAGTAAAATTAACTCTTTTCCACTGATTAACAAAATAATACTACTTATCCAAACTTCTGCATAACGGGGATCTACCATTCCCTTGATGTCAAACAATATTTATTGTAGGTTTGTTTAGTCAACCTATTTAGATTAATGAAAAATCAAGGTTTTTAACCCACGAAGGTGGGTTTTGTCTGTGTAGCTGTGATTTCCAATCGCCCATTGCAGTAATAAATTAGACTAAAGTAAACCATCAGAATTTTGTTTTACGAACTAATTAAAAGTTTGTAACTGTCGAAAAGAATGCAACTTGTTGAAAAATTTATCACGATCAAAACTTAAAGGATCAACCTTCCCATTACCCACATCTACAGCACGATGAGTAGTAATTCTCTCATCAGGAACTTGACTTTGAGCAATTAACCAAGCTAAAGAATTATATTGAGCCTCTGTATATCCTGAATGTGATTCTATATTACTTTTACCCCAAGCATCTGGAGGGGTTTCTAGGGATACATGATAGGCAAAATTATTGACAGATGGGGGTAAATTGGGATTAGTTCGCACAGTTTCCACCCCATTAGCGCCTTTAAATACCGAATTACCAGCACCAAAAGCGCGTTTTTCTGGGGGTACTAAATAAATCACCTGTCCATCTAAGGCAATTATGGCATGATAACTGGCTTGCACATTTTCATCATCATGGCGTGTTTGAAAAAAATTAATGGCACTAGAAGTAGAATTAGTAGTTTCATGAAGGACAATAATGGCTTGATTATTAAACGGGACACCATTAATATCTGCTGTATAGCGATCGCCATAATTGCTAGGATCAACCTTAACCTGAGCAAACTTAGGTCTATAATTAGCAAAATTGCTAGTAGTTATATATAGCGGATTAATTTTATTAATCTTTATGGGAGATGGTCTTAATTTTTGCTTATTTTCTGGTTTAGTTACTGCTGATTGTAATTGCCCTGGTGAATACTGATTCCACTTTGTCACCTCTGAACTAGATGCAATTGTTTGATTGTGTTTTTGTCTTGTACCCCCAATAAATACAGCCAGAATCAGGGTAGCTAACATCAAAAAAATCAGAATGACTCTAGTAGCCCAATCTCTAAATTTCATAGTTTTTATTGAAAATCGCTAGTATAGTATAATGGTTATCAATATTCATGATGCCAAACTGGTAACAATTATACCTGCTGACAAGTACAAAACCCCCGCATTGGTTTAATCAATGATAATGATAAGATTTTTCAATAAGGCTGAGATCTTTTCTGATGCCTATTTTTGACTAGAGATGTTGTCCATAAGGTTGATTTAATGAGGTTCTTGATTATTTCTGATCTTTGGCAGTCCTCATATTGACTAATTGATCAGGTTAAGAGAAACTTATAATTAACGAAGGTAAATACTAGTGAAAATAATAAATTTTGTAAAAACGATGAAATATATGTCCTTAAGTATGGGAAATTATGAGATAGGTGGCAAATTTGTATCTAAATTCCTATCCCTAAATTTTGAGCTAGTCTGAAATCAGGCAGCTAGGTTCAAATCTACTATCTAGGTTGGCTTTCAAAGCATGGAAACATTAGAATTCATCATTTATCCAGATGGTCGAGTACAAGAAAAAGTCACCGGTATTATCGGTGCATCTTGTGCTGAGGTGACAGCAGCCATAGAAGCCCAGCTAGGACGAGTGTTGAGTAATGAACCAACCTCAGAGTTTTTCGCAACTAACCCGCAACAAAACAGTGTAGCGAATATACAAACCGCCCACAGCGAATGGTAAGTTTTCCAACTAGTTAATGTTCATTGATTACAAACCACTATGTCACACTTTAGCCAAATTAAAACACAAATCCGTAATCTGGAATCCTTGAAAGATGCCCTTTCCGATTTGGGAATAGACTGGAAACCTGGACCTTGTGAGGTGCGTGGTTATCGTGGTCAAACTCATGCAGCCGAAGTAACTATTGAACAGCAAAACGGCTATGACATCGGTTTTAGATGGAATGGTCAAGAATACGATTAGTTGCAGATTTACAATATTGGCAACAAAATCTATCTGTGGATGGGTTTGTCCGTCAAGTAACTCAACGTTATGCTTATCAAACAGTAGTCAAAGAAACCACTAAAGTTGGCTTCCAAGTGGCAGAACAACAGCAACAGGAAGATGGTTCTATTCGCCTAATAGTACAACGCTGGAGTGCGTAATGTCTAAGCCGCCGTCGCCACAAGCAGAGGAATATAATCGTTCCGGTTTAGAACCAGAATTAGGGAGCTTTTTCCGAGATGTCCTCGAACGTTCTGGTTTAGAACCGGAATTAGGTGGACTGGTGCGGCAAAAAGGCGTTTATGTGGATGAAATTACCTGTATCGGCTGTAAGCATTGCGCCCATGTTGCCCGAAATACTTTTTTCATTGAAGAAGATTATGGGCGATCGCGCGTCATCCGTCAAGATGGGGACATAGAAGAGGTAGTTCAAGAAGCCATAGATACCTGCCCTGTTGATTGTATCCACTGGGTTGATTACACAGAACTTAAAAATTTAGAAGAAGACAGAAAATATCAGGTAATTCCTGTGGCTGGTTATCCAGTAGAACATGGTGTAGCCATTACAGAAAAACGCCGGAAAAAACAAAAGTTAAAAAAACCCAATTCTTAAATAACTTGACAATTTGTACTAATTATGTAAATGAGCATTGGTTTTACCAGTGCTTTTTATTTTATATGATTTGTGCATAAGCTGTAGGGGCGGGGAAACCCCGCCCTCCGTTGTATTGTATTACTTATGTTATGTAAAATTAATTGAACATTTAAAAATTCCTAAACCCATCAATTTTGTAGGGGCAAACCCCCTGTGGTTGCCCCCAACATCGGGGTAGGCACGGGGGCGCTACCCCTACATTAAATCCCAATTAATTCTATCATAGTCAACTCAGGAACATTTTTTAATGTTGAAACGTGAACAGGTAAAGACCGTTAAGTTTTCATTCAAGGAGCTTGTAGGGAAGAGAAAATTTGTAGAATGAATAATAAGATTATTTCTACAACTGTGAAAAGGGGTCTTCAGATGTGATATGTGTGAATTGGAATAAATTCCGTGCCAATGGAGATTTGAAGGCGTTTTGAACGGTTGTGTTTTGACGTATAATAAAAAACTGTTTTGGCAAATTAAGCCGGATTTGTGACTCTCGCTGCTGACAAGTTTTGACAACAAAAATTTGTAATTGTTTTGGAAATTGTAATTTTAGGTTCGGGAATCTATGTTAACCAACTCGCAAACCCCCACTATCACAAAAGAATCATCTGATGTTCTCCCTGGAGTTAATGCTCAGGCTAGAGTCAGCCAGTTTATGCAGAATTTGCAGAATGAAATTACCCAAGGTTTAGAGAAATTAGATGGACTGGGGAAGTTTCAAGAAGATAGTTGGCAGCGTCCAGAAGGGGGTGGTGGGCGATCGCGTGTACTGCGTGACGGAGCAATTTTTGAACAAGCAGGTGTGAATTTCTCTGAAGTTTGGGGTTCTCATTTACCTACTTCAATTTTAGCCCAACGTCCAGAAGCAACAGGACATGGCTTTTATGCAACGGGGACTTCTTTGGTGTTGCACCCACGCAATCCTTATGTACCTACGGTTCACTTAAATTACCGCTATTTTGAAGCAGGTCCAGTTTGGTGGTTTGGTGGTGGTGCGGATTTAACACCTTATTACCCCTTTGCTGAAGATGCACAACATTTTCATAGCACTTTTAAAAAAGCTTGTGATCAACACCATCCTGAATATTATCCTGTGTTCAAGCGCTGGTGTGATGAATATTTTTATCTGAAACATCGAGATGAAACACGGGGCGTTGGTGGATTATTTTTAGATTACCAAGACGGTCAAGGTGCTATCTATCGTGGTCCAGATCCCAATGGGGAAGCAGCGATTTATAGCAATCAGGTAGGTGAATTACCGTCACGGAGTTGGGAAGACATATTTGCTTTAGTTCAAGATTGCGCTGGGGCATTTTTACCAGCTTATGTGCCAATTGCGCAACGCCGCCAGGGAATGGAATATGGCGATCGCCAACGCAATTTCCAATTATACCGTCGCGGTAGATATGTAGAATTTAACTTGGTTTATGACCGGGGAACAATTTTCGGACTCCAAACCAATGGACGCACAGAATCAATTCTCATGTCTCTACCACCTTTAGTTCGTTGGGAATATGGCTACAAACCAGAACCTAATACTCCTGAAGCCCAGTTGTATGAGACTTTCCTAAAACCTCAAGATTGGATAAACTGGAAACCAAGTCAGGAATAAGCAATGGGTAATGGGTAATGGGTAATAGGTAATGGGTAACAGGTAAGTTACACTAACAACTAGATGTCATCTTCTGGACATGAGTTGATACTTCCTCTCATTGCGAGTGTTTGGATTAGCAAATATTAGTAAAAAAGTATCGGTTCAGTGATTAATATAGATCAAAAAACCTGTACGACTGAAGACGGTCATACCATAATGGTATTGACACCTGCTGGTCGTTTAGATATTACCACTGCTTGGCAATTTCGTCTCAAGCTACAGGAATGTATTTCTAAACACAGTCCTCATGTTGTTGTCAATCTAGGACAAGTAAATTTTATTGATAGTTCCGGGTTGACCTCTTTATTAGCCGGGATGCGTGAAGCTGATAAAATTAGTGGCAGTTTTCGGATTTGTAATGTTCATTCGGAAGCAAAGCTTGTGTTCGAAGTTACAATGATGGATACGGTGTTTGAAATTTTTGATACCGAAGAACAGGTTTTAAAGACTCCACCCCGGATTTTGGCTAGTCAATAGAATTTATCAGAAAATCCAAAATCTAAAATCTAAAATCTAAAATCGAATGACTTTCACGAATGAGGTCTGATTAGTTCATACTAGAGAAGAGGAATACGTCTTTACTAAAATTTTCTTTGTGAATAACGTCCGTACAGTATCTGATACAAAAAGAACCTTTTACACCCTTCATACCAGGCCAATTAACACTATTTACCGCCGGGTAGTGGAAGAGTTGATGGTAGAAATGCACCTGCTATCGGTCAATGTTGATTTTAGCTACAATGCCATTTATGCCTTGGGCGTTGTCACGACTTTTGACCGCTTCATGGACGGCTACCAACCACAACAGGATAAAGAGTCAATTTTCCGAGCAATTTGTCAAGCGGTGGAACAAGACCCCGACCGTTACCGACAAGATGCCTCCAGATTGCAAGCTTTAGCTGCTAGTTTACCAGTTAAGGATTTGATTGCTGGTTTGAGTCGGGCAAATTCCCTAGATCAAGATGAGGACTTGCAACAGCAACTAGAGGCGGTTGTCACCAATTCCAACTTTAAATACAGTCGCTTATTTGGTGTTGGTTTATTTGCATTATTGGTACAGTCAGATCCTGAACTTGTCAAAGATGATCAACAAAAGAGTGAAGCACTTAAAGCGATCGCTAACGGGTTGCATATCTCTGAAGATAAACTCATCAAAGACTTAGAACTATACAGTTCTAACCTGGACAAAATGGCGCAAGCACTCATAGTCATGGCGGATATCTTGACAGCAGATCGCAAAAAACGGGATGCTTTAAAGCAAGCCTAACTATCAATACCATCCCGTACCAATAAATAAGTTGGGAACGGGATATCCATGTCAAGAAATCCCCCAAATAGCAAAAAGCCTGCCTAACATCAAAGTGTTTAGCGGGCTAAATAATTATTGAAAATTGAAAATGGAGCTTATGGGAGTCGAACCCATGTCCAAATTGGGTATTAACCCTCCACTCGTTCACAGGTTTAGCCTTTCTGACCCTCAAGGCGGGAATCGTTCATTATCCCGAACGTAGGATGCTCTGATTTAATCTTAGCCTTCAAACCAACCAGAGAACGTTTGTTGGAGCATCCGTTGGGGGTTAGGTCTTTAATCCTTAACGGAGTCAAATTAAAGACGCTCGAACCTGAAAGAGGTTTCTTAGGCAGCTACTAGAGCTTCCCGACGAGCAAATTTTACGATATTGTTCGCATTTACTTTTTTTTCGAGTCTTTGATTTCCGAGAGATGACTCGCTCTCGACCTGAATCACAGAGTAGCTTTCGCCAACCTGTCGAAACCGTTAAAGCCCCATGCACTTCACACCTTCATTATAGTACGGAATTTTGCAATTTGACAAATAAAAGATATAGTTATTTAATTTTTGGATTAAATTGAAGGTAGAGATAGATATTTTCAGGACTTACGCAACTGGCACATTGGTAAGG
>NZ_AP018316.1:939038-949981 GCF_002368115.1 Dolichospermum compactum NIES-806
ATAGGTATAGCGATACGCCATGACTAGCCAAATTCTGATACAACCGCAAGAAATTATCCATTTATCAGGGATTAGTTGGCATACTTATGAGAGTAGAGTTTGCTAAATGAACTCAGTACCAGTCGTCGTCTCCGCTTAACTTATTATCGGGGTAATTTAGAAATTATGGCTCGTTCACCTGAACATAAACGTTATAAAAAAATTGTTGGTCGTTTTGTGGAAACTTTAGCGGAAGAATTAGAATTGGATATTGATCCTCTAGGTTCTACTACTTTAAAACGTCCAGAAATATCTGGTGGAGAACCTGATGAATGTTTCTACATCAAAAATGTTAAGTTAATTCAAGGGAAATCCAGAATTGATTTACAACAAGATCTTCCACCTGATTTAGTTGTCGAGATTGATATTACTAGCAGTTTAAAGGATCGTTTTGCGGTTTATGCAGAAATGGGTGTGGCAGAGATTTGGAGATATGATGGTAATGTATTTACTATTAATATTTTAGAAGATGGGAAATATCTAGTTGTTGACGAAAGTTTAGCTTTTCCTAATTTACCTTTAACAGAAATTTCCAATTTTTTGAAAAATGCTGGTAGTAAAAAATATTTGGAATTAGTGAGAGAATTTAGAGATTGGGTGAGAAGTAAAATTCAAGAATAATCAATTAGCAAACTCAAACATCAACTTAGTTAAAATTTATTTGGTAACTAATTATGACTAAACCAAAAATTCTCCAAGAAGAACGTGAATATACATTTCGTTCCTATTTTGAAATGACCTATCCACCGGAAGAAATTTTAGCAGAATTAGGCTATAAATTAGTTAGATCAAGATTGTCACTTCCTAAAACTGAAAAACATCTAGATCACTTATTAGAATTACAAAATCGCCTTGAGCGCACATTAACACGAGTAACTTTAACTAGTGAAACAGCCAGAAGAGAAACTTTAGTAGCACCGATTTTAATAGAAGTTGCCACATATTATTGTGATTGTCAGTTAAGAATAGAATACCCACTAATTGTTAGTAAATGGTTAAAAGGTAATCTGGATTATTTACTACGTGCAGAACATAATTTATTAGTTATAGAAGCAAAAAACGACGATTTAACTAGAGGATTTACTCAACTTGCTACAGAATTAATTGCTTTTTCTCAAATTGAAGAACAAGAGTTTCACTATGGTGCTGTAACAACGGGTGATGTGTGGCGTTTTGGAATATTAGATGTGGAAGCAAAACAAATCACTGAAGATATTACTATTTATTCGCTACCTGATGATTTAGAAGGTTTAATTAGAGTTTTAGTGGGAATTATAGAAAATAATTCAATCCAATCAAAATTAAATTAGGATTGAAGATTAAATAAACAACCAGGAGGAGGAATATAAATGACGAATCAATCTATTATCAATACCCAAAAAGTCAAATTCAATATACTTCAAATTAAAAATTCAAGAAATCAGAACACACCATGACCAGCCCTGTGTTGTCTCGACTTTAATGAAGTTGATGGTTTCGAGGATTTAATATAGATAATTCTTATAGGAGAAATGCCTAAATTATAGAAATATTTGGTGTAATATAATGCGAAAGAGGTTATTCTTCAGGATCGCAGTAACTGAGATATAAGATTATAGCTGTGTTTTTTCATAAATTTACTGATTTAATATGTCTAAAAAAAAGAAAAATAATAATCCCAATCATGATCAATTAGAATTAGACTTAATTGTTATACGAATGACAATACACCTGGATATCTTGCTGATTATGTTTTAACAAAACTAAATAAATATATGAAACAACTAGAAAATAATTTTGGAATCCCTGAAGATTTTTCTTGGTAAGAGTAAAAGGTGAAAATGATAATTCTTGAATATCTAGACGTATGAAGATGTTGAAGATGACGTTACAAGAAATAATTAAATCTCTGGATGATTTATCTGTAGAAGATAAAACTTCTCTGCTTAACTTACTGAAGTCTCAATTATCCCAGATCAAAGAAAAGGAACAGATAAAAACTTTTAATCCTGATAAAATATAATTGTGATAATGGCTATCACTACAAATTAATTATCATAAACACAAATTTTGTCATACTATAAACATATAGCAACCTAGCTAGATAAAACAAACTGAACTAAAACGAGTCCTTTTTACTCAAGATATCCGTTTTCGCGTATTAGCTGAAACTTGGCAAATAGAAGGAAAAAAATTTTCAGGATTAATTTTTGGACATCAATTAGGTGGCACAATTGGTCAATTTGTTAAAGATTAAGAATTTATTGCTCAGGCTTCTGAAATTGACGAATGGATGAATGTAGTTGAATATATTCCTTTCAAATAATCTAATATCCCGCTTTCCGCACTTCATTTTGTAATACGCGAATATTTCCATAATTTTATTTTTTATCGTTTAATAAAACACATATTTTATCCATCATTTTAGGTATTAATATTGAACAATTTAACCCTTGTTAGGAATAATTCTTGAAAAGATGGATACTACATTGTGAAGTGCGGAATATGGGTAATATGAAGAAAAATATCATGAATTATCACATAATCATTAACTTTATTGATAAAAATAGAGCATAAATTGAAATTTAATAATCATTAATAACTGATGATTGGCCATAGTTCATTTTACAACTATCTCCAATCACCAATCACCAAATTAAGTCAACGCTTCTGCACCACCGACAACTTCCAGAAGTTCCTGAGTAATTGCGGCTTGACGGGCTTTGTTGTAAGACAAAGAAAGACTTTTAATCAACTCACCGGCGTTTTCGCTGGCGTTACTCATTGCTGTCATCCGTGCGGCTAATTCACTAGCTGCTGATTCTTGTAATGCTCTTAGTAGCTGATTGCTCAGATATAATGGCAACAAAGAATCCAGAATTTGCACTGGATCTTGTTCAAAAATCATGTCACTAGGTAAAGCCGTAACTGTACTAGTTACCTTTTCCCGTTCTACTTGGAATTGACCACCACGAGTAGTTAAACGGAAAACTTCATCATCCGCTGCTTCTAAACCTTGGGTATCCAAAGGTAGAAGGGTTTGGATTACGGGACGGGAACTAACTAAGGAGACAAATTTTGTATAAACTAGCTCAATCCGGTCTACTTTTTCCGAAAGGAATAGAGAAAGTAGTTCATCAGCAATATTTGTAGCTTCTGCGGCGGTAGGAATTTGTTCTAAACCGCTGTAGGTAGCATCAATAGGTTGATTCCGGCGTTGGAAGTATTGAGTAGCTTTGCGACCAACCAATACATAAGTATAGTTTACGCCTTCAGCTTGCAGTTCCTTGGCACGATTTTCGGCACGGCGGATGACGTTACCATTGTAACCACCACACAAACCCCTGTCGCCAGAAATTACCAACAAACCTACTGTTTTAACTTCACGTTTTTTGAGTAGGGGGAGGTTGACATCTTCAAACCGCAGTCTGGTTTGCAAGCCATACAATACTTGCGCCAAACGGTCCGCAAAAGGACGGGTAGCAATGACCTGTTCTTGAGCCCGACGGACTCTCGCCGCTGCTACCAGCCGCATGGCTTCTGTAATTTTCTTGGTGTTTTTGACCGACTGAATGCGATCGCGTATTGATTTGAGATTAGCCATAATCCGATTTTAGATTTTAGATTTTAGATTTTAGATTCGGAATTTCGGATTTTAGATGAGGCTCATCTTTAAATAAACATCAAATCCCTGTATCTGAGGGGTTGATATCTAAATTTTTGGACAAGTCTATTTAATCCAAAATCCAAAATCCAAAATCCAAAATTGTTACGCTGCTGCTTGGAAGGTCTTTTTGAACTCAGTGAGGGCTGCTTTCAAAGCAGTTTCTTCTGCATCACCAAGGGCTTTGCTACCTTGTACGCCTTGGAAGTATGTAGTGTTAACATTCTTCAAGTAGCCACGTAGACCTAGAGCAAAGCTAGTTACTTGGTTAACGGCAATGTCATCTAAATAACCGTTAATACCAGCGTAAAGAACCGCTACTTGTTCAGCTACGGAGAGAGGATCGTTTTGGGGTTGTTTTAAGAGTTCCCGTAAACGCACACCACGCGCCAACTGATCTTGGGTGGCTTTATCTAAATCGGAAGCGAATTGCGCGAAAGCTTGTAAGTCGTCAAACTGAGCCAATTCTAATTTAATCTTACCGGCAACTTTCTTCATTGCCTTGGTTTGTGCCGCAGAACCTACACGGGATACCGAGATACCGGGGTTTACAGCGGGACGGATACCAGAGTTAAACAAGTCAGAAGACAAGAAAATCTGACCGTCGGTAATGGAGATTACGTTGGTAGGAATGTATGCGGATACGTCACCAGCTTGGGTTTCAATGATTGGTAGAGCAGTCATACTGCCTTTACCTAATTCATCGCTGAGTTTAGCAGCACGTTCCAACAAGCGGGAGTGAATGTAGAATACGTCTCCAGGATACGCTTCCCGACCGGGTGGACGACGCAGGAGCAAGGACATTTGGCGATAAGCCTGAGCTTGCTTGGAAAGGTCATCATAGATGATTAAGGTCGCTTTGCCTTTGTACATGAAATACTCAGCAATACTAGCGCCTGTGTAGGGAGCGAGGAATTGCAAGGTAGCTGGGTCACTGGCGTTAGCGGCGACAACTACTGTATAGTCCATCGCACCTTTTTCTTGTAAGGTTTGGACTACGTTAGCAACGGTGGAAGCTTTTTGACCGATAGCTACGTAAACGCAAACTACATCTTCACCTTTTTGGTTGATGATGGTGTCAATAGCGATCGCTGTCTTACCAGTTTGACGGTCACCAATGATTAATTCCCGTTGACCACGGCCTACAGGAATCATGGAGTCAATAGCGGTAATCCCTGTTTGCATCGGTTCGTGTACAGACCGACGAGCAATAATACCAGGTGCTGGGGATTCAATTAACCGAGTTTCGGTAGTCTTAGGATCACCTTTACCATCAATAGGACGACCCAAAGCATCGACAACGCGACCAATGAGAGCATCGCCTACGCCTACTTGGGCAATTCTACCAGTAGCGGTTACAGAGCTACCTTCTTGAATGCTCCGACCTTCGCCCATCAATACCGCACCAACGTTATCTTCTTCTAAGTTTTGGGCGATACCAATTGTACCATCTTCAAATTCCAGGAGTTCCCCAGCCATAGCTTTTTCCAAGCCATAAATCCGGGCAATACCGTCACCTACTTGTAGCACTGTCCCAACGTTAGCAACTTTAACCTCTTGGTCATATTGCTCGATTTGTTGTTGGATGATGCTGCTGATTTCGTCAGGTCTAATGGAAATACTCATTTGTCAGTTGTCAGTTGTTAGTTGTTAGTTGTCCGTTGTCAGTTGTCAGCTGTTTTTTATGAGCTATTGACCAATGACTACTGACATTTATTCAGAACTTTCTAGTTACTGCTTAAACGTAGGGAAAGACGACGTAGTTGACCACGCAAACTAGCGTCAATTACTTGAGAACCAACTTTGATAATTACACCACCAATTAAATCGCTGTCTATTTTGGTGGCTAATTCCACTTGACGAGCTTTGGTCAGAGTAATTACCTTTTCTGTAATTGCTTGCTGTTGGGTTTCTGTGAGGGGAACCGCAGAAGTAATCTCAGCCAATACAGTTTGATTTAGCTGGCGTAATAACGCCAAATACTGCTGTAAAATCGGTTCTAAAAAAGCAATCCGTCTTCTGTCAACTAACAGCAGTAAAAAGTTACGTAGGCAGGGGTTTACACCTTCGCCAAGTAATTGTCTGAGGACATTTTTCTTGTTTTCTGGCTTCACAAAGGGATTGCTCAAAAAGCCTGTGAGTTCTTGACTCCCTGTTAATAAGCTCAAGAAAGTCCGTGCATCTCCCCCAACTTCTTCTGTTAAGTTTTGAGATTGAGCAATGGATAACAATGCCTGTGCATAAGGCTGAGATACTTCAGCGGTAGCTGCATCACTTTTCATATCTCCCCTCCCAGTTGTGCGATGCTACGATCAATTAAAATTTGTTGAGCATCTGCGCTAATACCACCCTTAAGTCGTCCTTCCACTTTTTGCAGTGCTTGCAGCACTACTTTTTGTCGAAGTTGGGAGATAGCTTTCTCTAGTTCTGCATTCAAATCAGATGCTGCGGTTTCTTTCAACCGCTCTACATCCAGATTCGCCTTAGCTAAAATAGCCTCTTTAGCAGCTTGAGCATTTTGTTCAGCTACTTGAGTGATTCTCTGTGCTTCTTGCTGTGCTTGGGTCAACTGCCCTTGGGCTTTTGCCAAAGAAGTTTGTGCTTCCCGCAAGCGTCCTTCTGCATCTTGAATAACGCTTTCAATACCGGAGCGTCTTTCAGTCAAGATATTAGTTAAAACTTTGCGTCCAAAGTAGAATAGTATGCCAATCAGAATTACTAAGTTAATTAGATTGGTTTCCAGGATGTCTAGGTTTAGACCAAAACCGCCTTCCGCTGAGCCTTCTGCCATTTCAGAGTGAACAGCTTCTGCGGCAAGTAATAAAATATTGCCCATGTTACCCATCTACAAGTGCGCTGCTCGCTTGGTAATTCGTTAATTTTTCCCTAAAGGGAAAAAAGTGCCAATTTTTTGGACACTTAAATTTCATCACTTTCTAGGCAAATGCCCTTAAGTGTTTATGCTTTCGTAGAACCAATTTGGTGATATAACAAACGCCAGGGAATTGAGAAAATCAATTGATTATGGAAATTTATTCCATAACAGGCTTTTACTCCTGAATTCTGACTCCTGACTCCTGACTCCTGACTCCTGTTATATTATTTTGCCAAAGTAGATCCTAATAGTTTTTCTAGAATCTGGTTGCTGAGGGCATCAACTTGTCCTTCTAGGGTAGCCATAGCTGCTTGCTTTTGCTGCTCTATTTCTTTAGCAGCTTGTTCGCGTTGAGCTTGTGCTTCTTGTTGGGCTTGGGCTATTTTTTGTGCCGTAATTTTCTTAGCTTCATTTTGGGCAGCTTCTATAGTCAATTGAGACTGCTTACGCGCAGATGACAGTTGCTGCTCATACTCTTTTGCTAAGGTTTCAGCTTTAGCCAAGCGCTCACGAGCATCAAGGTTATTGGTACGAACATAGTTATCACGGTCATCCAATACCTTAGTCATAGGCTTGTAGAAAATTGCATTCAACAAAGCTGCCAACAACAGGAATTGCAATGCCATCAATGGCAAGGTAGCATCGAAATCAAACATTTCTCTCCTCTTTGGCTGGAATACTAATTTTCTTGGCTAGTGAGATGATCTAGCCTTTGATAATTTTACGAATCCCTTTCTCACCAATGATCAATAAGTTGCTAGTTTGTAGAGGCGTGTAGATGTCAAGCTTTTCGCTGTCTGTCACCGGTAATTTTAGATTTTAGATTTTAGATTTTAGATTTTAGATTCAAAAAATTTGGTATAAACTCCGTCCTTCAAGACGGAAAAATACTCGCTGCGCTGCGTACGCTTCGCTAACGTCAATCCCAAATCTTCAATCTCTACACTTGTTTGGTGGAGTCAATCCAAAATCGTCAATCCAAAATCCAAAATCTAGTGACATCTTTCACGTCTCTACACTAACAAAACTTTTTCGGTCTTAGGCAAAAGGGTTAGCGAATAGCAATACCAAGGCAATTACCAAACCGTAAATTGTCAAGGATTCCATGAAGGCTAATGTTAAAAGTAGTGTGCCGCGAATTTTGCCTTCTGCTTCGGGCTGACGTGCAATACCTTCTACTGCTTGACCTGCTGCATTACCTTGACCAATACCAGGTCCAATTGCAGCTAAACCGATAGCGAGAGCAGCAGCTAGAACTGAGGCAGCTTGTACTAATGGATCCATGACGATTTTCCTTGCTTTAACTACAAAAATTACAAATGTACGTAACTAACTAGATATGTGTTTTTACACTGCACTAGGTTTTCAAATCGCTGTGGCGATGTTTTGAGCAAGTTTGCTCGTCTAAACTGGGCTATCAACTGAGGGCGTTAATGCTCCTCATGTCCTTCTTCGCCGTGTCCCTCTAAAGCCTCATGAATATACGCTCCGGCTAGGGTCGCAAATACTAGGGCTTGAATAGCACTAGTAAACAAACCCAAAGCCATTACTGGCAAAGGTACAAAGAGAGGCACGAGCAATACCAATACCGCCACTACTAATTCATCCGCTAATATATTTCCAAATAACCGGAAGCTTAGGGAGAGGGGCTTGGTAAAATCTTCGAGAATGGCAATTGGCAATAGAATCGGTGTTGGCTCGATATATTTTTTAAAGTAGCCTAAACCTCGTTTGCTAAATCCAGCGTAAAAATACGCCAAGGAGGTTAGCAATGCCAATGCGACTGTTGTATTTATGTCGTTGGTAGGTGCTGCTAGTTCACCAGAAGGCAAGTGGATTAACTTCCAGGGAATTAATGCTCCTGACCAATTTGATACGAAGATAAACAAGAATAGCGTACCAATAAATGGTACCCAGGGGCGATACTCTTTCTCTCCGAGTTGGTTTTTAGCTAGATCCCGAATAAATTCTAGGGCATATTCCATCAAATTTTGGATGCCACGAGGAATTTTTTGGACGTTTCTGGTGGCAGCTAGTGATGCTATTACTAGGATAGCAATCACAAACCATGAGGTGAGAAATACTTGCCCATGTATTTTGAGACTGCCCAGTTGCCACAAGAAGTGATGACCTACTTCTAATTCGGCGAGGGGAAAAGCGTTAAAAGCGTTTAATACACTAAGCATGGGCGTTCTTCAAGGGTTTTCCCCAAAAATCGAGGATTGGAGGATTGTCTGTAGTCTGTAGAGGTTTAGGTTTAGTACTGCTAGACCCCTACACCCTTTAAGCTTCAGGAATGAATGCAGTTTGCACCATATAGATGAGGAGGGTAGCTTTGTAGGTGAGAAATCCCAAGAATATAGGCAGAATATGTAGCTGATGCCATTGACTCGCCAATATAATCGGTATCATGATCAGAGCAAAACGATTTTTACTCAAACTTTGTTTTTCACCACCAAGTCTCTCGACATCGTTAGCCAGCATTTTTAAGTAAACCACACCTGTACACGCCCCAATCAAATAATTTAGGGCTATGTTTAAGGAATAAAAAATCCACACAGAGATAAAAATAATCCCCGTCAACACAAGTGTGATTACCAGCAACTTCTGATAGAGTTGATAGAACTCTTGCATGGAAGAGCTTACTGGTTCTGTTTGAGCAAAACCAGATTTCTCATCTTGTTGTGTTGTCTGAGTCGGTGCAATTGATTCTTCTGACAAGCTCACGAGACTTGAAACCAGTACAGCTAATATGAGATGACTGCACATTCAGTCAGTTGAATCATATCACGATCCGGTAACACTACTTTAGAAAAAAACAATTAACTTATTTTTTGTCAGTTGTTATTGGTCAGTTGTCAGTGGCAAGATAATCGCCTAGTTACTGATTTTTTTCATGAAGCGGGGGTTAGTAAGAGTAGTTGTTGTTTGAGGAGGTTTCTTACTCCGTCTAAGTCTAGCTTGACTTGGGCTAAAATTTCAGCCACTGTGGCATTATTACCACATTTTTGCATAAACTCAAATTCGGCTGTTGATAAATTAACAATTTGGTAATCATAGTTAAATAAACATTGATTGGGAAACCCATCTATGCAAGGGTTAAGTTCGGGAATTGCAGTTAATAAAGTGTTATCTGCTGACCAGTCGGTTTTGGGTAGGGGGGGACGACTGAGGAAAAATTCGTAATGTGCTACTTCGGGATTCAGTAATTCTATCAACCGATAACGTTGACGTTCTGTGAGTTCGGCGGCTCTTTCAATTAGTTCTGGTGCTTTTTCTAGAAGCTTTTCTAGTTGCCAAAATCCGGGATTGGAAAAACCTACAAAGTCTAATTCGGAAGCATCTATGAATTTAAACAATGTATCAATATTGTAGTCTGTCTCCTGGGGATGGACGTACATATCAGCAAAGCATTCATCCCGCTGGTTTTCCATTGACCATCTTTCTTTTTCACGCTTGACAATGCGGTTATTTTCTGGTAAGGAAGCAAAGATTTTTCTTCCGACTTGAACGCCATCACGATAGTCACCGCGTTTGTTACCTTGAAGAAGAGCGATCGCCTTTTGCATGAGTTGTATTTCCCATCTTCCCAGTTCTCCATACACAAAAATGTGCATTAGTCCACCTGGAGTGAGTTTTTTCGCTAATGCTTGGATACCACGAATGGGATCTGGTAGATGATGAAGTACCCCAACACAATTTATTAAATCAAACTGTCCTGGAATTTGTTCCACATCATAGATACTTAAGTGATGAAATTCCACACGGTCAGCACCGGAACTTTGACAGCGTTTTTTTGCTACTTCTAATGTACCAGCACTTAAATCTATTCCCACTACCTGCGCTTGCGGGTTGAGATGTACTAAATATTCTGTGCCGACTCCTGAACCACAACCAGCATCTAAAATGCGGATATCTTGCCTTTGCGGTTTTCTACCTGTGCAGAAGCTATAAGCAGCTAACCAATTCCAACGCCAATTGTAACCTGGTGGTGGTTCGTCGAGGATAGGTTCGGGGGGGAAAGGGTAGGTATCGTAGAGTTTCGCAACAGCAGCACTTACTTGGGAGTCGGACATGATTAGGAATAACGCAGCATTTCTGAGTTTACCGGATGGGGGGATTTTGGGCAAAAAATAAATTCTGTCTATTCGTAGGGGTTTAGCAATGCTAAACCCTTATTGTTGATAGATATGGGTATTGATTACGTAATAACACTCGTGTTAAGTTATGTAGTAATAAATAAAATCTAGTTTATATATTTTGCATCTCACCTTGATTAACCAGGAGTATCAAAAATGCCAGTAGGTTTGCCTGAATTCGTAGAAAAACCGGAAAATCGTTGTCCGGTAATTCTCTTGCTTGATACCTCTGGCTCAATGTCAGGAC
>NZ_AP018316.1:950534-954487 GCF_002368115.1 Dolichospermum compactum NIES-806
AATTGGACAAAAATATTTACAGTCATTGCGAGCGAAGGGAAGCAATCACAACCCTTGCGATTGCTTCATTTCACTTCGTTCCATTCCCAATGACATTGTGTAATTAATTCTGTCTCACTACTTACTACTTAGATGGTGTATAAGCTAGAAGAACCTCTCCCTAACCCTCTCCTATGAGGAGAGGGAACATGAAAGGAAAAGATAAGTGGTGAAACGGGGAGTTTTAAAGCCTCTCACCTTGTAGGGGAGAGGTTTGGAGAGGGGTTATAAAGTCTAATAAAATATACAGGATTTATTTATTGTGGTTTGGAAAGCTATAGCGCGTTCTGCAACGGGAACGAGTCATGAACAGCAAAAAATACGTTGTCAAGATTGCGGAAATTATCGCATTTTTAAGGATGTGATTGTGGGCGCAGTTGCTGATGGTGCTGGAAGTGCTAAATATTCTCATTTTGGTTCTGAATTGGCGGTAGAAACTGCGGCGAGCGTAGCTATCGCTCTCCTACCCCCTGAACGGTTACCTTTTAGGTGTACTCCCAGTTCAACTCATTAGTTCCGTTTCCACTAATCTCTAATTTGCTTATTTATTTTCCGATAATCCCAAGGGTCAACAAATTTTTTATCGCTCCAAACGCCAACTTTTTGCTGTTGCGCTTGTGCTTCGGCTTGTTGTAATATGTCCTTGTCTGGACATTTGCTTAAGTAAGAACGATATACTTTAGCCAATCCTTCTTTTAGCAAAACTTGCTGTAAAAATGTGCCATCTTTTAAACGTACTTCGGCAATTTTTCTGCCATAGCGATCGCTATCTGTGATATTTAACTGTACACGATTATCTGTTTGTTTGATCAATTCCTCTATCCGTATTTTTGCTTTCATCCCCCAAGCAAACTGATTGACATCTTTAGTAATTTTACTCTTTTTTTCTTTCTGAGAATGGGGTATTTCTGGAGCATCAATACAAGCAAACCTTACTATGAACTTTTTACCATCAGCATTTTTCAACACTAATGTATCACCATCACTGACTCTTTCAACTATATCACCTTGAGGAGGAAACAGGCGATCGCACGCCATTAAACTCAAGGTAATAGTAGCTATACCCAGCCAGATTAAGCCTTTTTTCACAAATTTATTCATGTTCATATAGAAGGTTGGATTAGTCACTGCAACTTACCATTACATACATCAATCTTGATTCTCTTATGAATATTATGAAACCTATTAAAGACTCTCAAAGCAATTCTGTTGATCAAGATATAGAGGAATTCCTCAATCAGTTAGAAGATACTATGCCGGATCATGTCATATCAGATATAAGTAATTCTACAAACAAGGAAAGTAGTGAAAATACTCATACTTTTGATCTAGCTGCTTGGGAAGATGCAATTGCTGATATTGAACAGTATTTAGAGCAAAAAAACAAATAGTCAGGAGTCAGGAGTCAGGAGGAAGAATTAGAAGGAGGTAAGAATAGTCTCAAATCTGAGAAAGTAATAGGTAAATGAAAATGAATGGTTTCAACGCTTATTTCTTGCACCTGATTCACTTTTTCAACCCTGAAACTCCTAATGTATGTAAGTTTTGGATTTATTCATCAAGCCGTAATTACTGAGAAATTGTCTGTCTTTTAGCTTCATATAACATTAAAGCAGCAGTGATGCCTACATTTAAAGATTCTACTCCGGGACTGAGGGGAATTTTCACATGGATATCCGCTAATGCGGCTAAATCCGCTGATAATCCCGCCCCTTCGTTACCCAATAATATTAAACTAGGTTTACGCCAATCTACCTGCCAATAGGTTAAATCGGCATTAGGTAAGGTAGCTATTACCTGCATACCTGCTTGCTGACTTTGCCGAACAGTGGTTTGCAAATCTGCACTTACGGCCATATTTAAGCGAAACCATTGTCCAGCAGAAGCCCGTAAAACCTTGGGATTATCTAAATCTACACTATCTTCACTTAACCACAAACCTGATGCACCTGCGGCTGCAGCTGTGCGAATCATAGTTCCTAAGTTACCAGGATCTTGGACAGTTTCTAAAGCCAGAACTAAGCCAGTGCAAGGAATTTGTCTTGGTTGTGCTTCTTTTTGAGCGATCTGCTTGCAGCAGCGCTTCGCTATCGCTACTATACCATCAGGATTGACAGTTGTAGCCATTGCTGCTAGAACTTCTGGACTGACAATTTCCACCCGATAGCACTGACGACAAATGACTTCCCAGAGTTGGGAATGTGTCTCATGCCATTGTGAGGTACAACATACCGCATCTAAGGGATAGGAAACCGCACAAGCTTCTTCCAGCAAATGTGTTCCTTCTAATAAAAATAGTTGTTGCTTATTTCTCTCCTTTGTGGAGTGCAACTTGCGGATTTGTTTAACTAAAGAATTTTGTAAACTTGTGATCACAATCTTAGATTTTAAATTTCGGATTTGAGATTAATCCAAAATTGATATACAGAACCCCGGACTTGAACCCGTTCGTTAATCTCAATCTCCGATTATAGCGTTACTTGTATTGACTCAATTGCCAAGTATTTTCGGAAAACTCAGCGATCGCTAAGTAACAAATTGGTTTATGCTGTAAATAGTCAAAGTTTAAGAAATATTAAATTCTCTTCCCAGTATACTCATGCAATGTATTGTTAATCGCCGCGATCAGTTTTCAGCAGTTGGTCGGTATTGGTTCCCCGAACTGAGTGAAATCGAGAATTTAGAAAAATTTGGTGCTTACTCGAAATTTCCTGGACATGGACATAACTATGTCTTGTTCATCTCTATGATTGGGGAATTAGATGAGTATGGTATGGTATTAAATCTGTCCGATGTGAAGCACGTCATCAAAGAGGAAGTTACCAGTCAACTAGATTTTTCCTATCTCAATGATGTGTGGACAGAATTTCAACAAACTCTCCCCACGACGGAAAATATTGCGCGAGTGATTTGGGAACGGTTATCACCCCATTTACCTTTGGTGCGCGTCCAGTTATTTGAACATCCTCAACTTTGGGCAGATTATCAAGGAGAGGGAAAACAAGCTAATTTAACCATCAGGACCCATTTTAGCGCTGCTCACCGCCTAGCGCCTAACCTCAGTGTGGATAAATATGGTAGGTGTACTCAGACTCACGGACATAATTATCATCTAGAGGTGACTGTAGAAGGGGAAATAGACTCCCGTACTGGCATGATTGTGGATGTAGCTGCTTTAAATCGAGTGGTGGAAGATTATGTGGTGAAAATATTTGATCACTCTTGTATAAATGAGGATGTTCCTTATTTTGCCGATATTGTCCCCACTACAGAGAATATTTCTCGTTACATTCATGGTCTTCTAGAATCACCCATTGATGAATTGGGAGTGAAACTATCCAACGTTAAACTGTTTGAAAGTCATCAGCTTTGGGCAGATTATTCGGGTCAGGGTATGGAGGGTTATTTGAGTATTAGCACTCATTTTAGCTCTGCTCATAGATTGGCACACCCTGATTTGAGTTTGGCAAAAAACACGGAAATTTATGGTAAATGCGCCCGTGTAAATGGACATGGACATAATTATCAATTGGAAGTGACCATAAAAGGGGATATTGACTCCTCTAAGGGTATGGTGATTGATTTGGGGGCTGTAAATCAGATAATTACAGATTATGTGATTGAGCCATTTGATCATACTTTCTTAAATAAAGATGTTGCTTTCTTTAATAAGGTTGTGCCAACTGCGGAAAATATTGCTCTTTATATTAGTAATACTCTGCGATCGCCTATTCAAGAATTAGGTGCAACACTTTACAAAGTTAAATTGGTGGAAAGTCCCAATAACGCTTGCGAAATCTATGGGGCTGATTCTGAATCAACATCTGTTAATGCAGCAGTAAGTCAACCAGTATTGGCAATAGTTTAAACCCATCCAGATCCCTGACTTCTTTGAGAAGTCAGGGATCTATTTT
>NZ_AP018316.1:955779-1047996 GCF_002368115.1 Dolichospermum compactum NIES-806
AAAAATTATGATGATTAACCCTATTTTGTCAATTTTTTGTTTGTTGCTCTTTTAGGACGCATTGCTCATAATGCTCTTTAGCAGATTATCAGTTAAACAAATGCCGACGACTGGCTAAACTACGTAAATAGCGATAAATTAACCAAGCTAAAAGTCCTAAACCAAAATTGAATAATAGTTCTTGGACTATAAAGCAGAAAATTTTCGGATCAAACCAAAGTTCCCACCGCAAAGGACTAATTTTTCTGGAGATAATCAGTAATCCAAATAGAGAATTTCCGCCTAGTGATAGGATTAACAATACTAAACCTCTTTCCCAAGTGCGGGCTGAAGATGTACGTCCAGAAATTAACTGTAAAGGATGTTTTTTATGGAGTTTTCGCAGTAGTTGTTCTAACCGCCAAAACAGCCATAATAGTACAGGAAATAAACAATAAATGAGTAAATTTGTGGGTCGTGAAAACCTCACAGAAATAGATAAAATATTGACTAAAGCATGAAAGAAAACAGAATTTAACCAAGCAATAAAAATCAAGTGCCGGTTTCGATTTAACCTTTTATCGGCAGAAATATATATTGCTAAAGCGTATCCCCAAGGAGCAGAAAACATGGCATGGACTGGTGTACCAATGCTCCGGTCGAGAATTGAAGACGTGCCGTGAGATAAATAAATCCAGGTTTCTTCGGCTGTGAAACCTAAAGCTACGGCTATGGTAAATAAAAAAACTGTAGTAGCTCGGAGATGATACTGACGTTGTAAATAGGAAATGGGCAGAATAACTGCTACTAATTTACAACCTTCTTCAATGGGAGCGATCGCTAATATTTGCCGAAAAACAACCCCAGAAAAATGACGCTGTATCTGTTGCCAATCTAAAACCAGGTTAGCCACATTTTCCATAGCCCATTCTAAGCCCAGAGCAGCAAAACCAGAAATAGCACCAATAATAAACAAAACCCATAAATTGAACCAAGGTGGGGCAGCAGGAGTTCTGCGGTAATAAAACCACAAAAACAGCAGGGGGGGAATAACTGCCCACAACACTAAATATAAATTAGCCACTCACCTGAGCAATGATAGTACGGTGACGAGGACTATTGCTAGTAATAGTAGGAGCTTGGAAACCTGCCCCAATTAAGGCTTGTTCAATATCAAAGCTGAAATATTCGTCTAAATAAGGTTCGGTACTTTTGAGCAGCGTCAAAACATAAGTTGGCATTTTTTTGTAAATTTCCGATTTGGGATTCATGTCCATAATTGCTAGGTGGCCACCGGGACGCAAAATACGTCTAGCTTCAGCAAAAATCTGGTGAGTTGCTGATTGGGGTAATTCATGACACATCAAAAAAATCGAAGCTAAATCAAAGGAAGCATCTGCTATGCCTGTAGATTCTGCTTGACCATGTACCCAGTTAATTTGGGTTTGACGTTCTTGGCTACGATAGTTAGCTACAGCTAGGAAGTAAGGAGATAAGTCTAAACCTGTAATTTTGGCGTGGGGATAAACTGCCTGTAGGGCAAAGGTACTCATCCCGACGCTACACCCTAAGTCTATAACATCTTTTGGCTGCTCAGAAATAGAATTTTTGAGGATATCGTGGAAGCTTTGGCGGAGTTTTGCGTCACCTTGATTTTCCGGTTTCTGCCAAATCCTAGAGTGGACAGCATGAGCCGCAGATTCTACTTCAAAAGCAGCTTGCCAACTGAGATTTCCCGTTTCATAGGCGTGGAATGAGGTGACGTAGTAATCTGGGTAGTTTAGCTGCGGATTTTGGACTTGCGCTAAATCGCTTCCCCAATCACGGGTTTGCAGTTTCTCTACTTCCTTTGTCCAAAATACACCAATTTTTTCAGCCCGTTTAATCATCATTTGTCTAGCTTGGTGTTTAGCAAGATTAGCTACGGGTTTAATGGCTAAGATGCTATTGACGAAACGGGATGCTAAATCAGGTTCGGTCTTGATCGTAGTAGTCATAAATCAATTTTATCGGGAACACTCTTTTTAACTTATGACATATTGGCTGGATTTGAGTCTATACCTGGTTAAATTTAGCATTTTCTGAATTAATGATGAAACTCCTTCCACAAAAGGTTTTTAATCCTGACTCCTGCTATAATTCTGAATTCTCAGAGTTTGGGCAGCAAGATAAATTTTTGTCCATTCACCTAGAACTTGATGATTTTTAAGTTGTAGTTGTTGGGCTATAGTTTCTATGGAGTTACCTGCTTTGCGGAGGTTGAGGATTTGTTGTCCTAGAGGGGTGATTGTTTCTGGGAGTTGTTGCCATTGGGTTTCTGTTAGCCCTAGATTATGTTCTTCTAGGGAGATGGATAGCCAGTTATCAATTAGTTCTGGTTCACCTTTGATGGCAAAAACGCGGACGGCATGATAACTGAGTTTTTCCCGGAGACGATATACTTCTTTGATGGGTTTTTGGAGTTGTTTGGCAATTTCTTCTTGGGATTTGCCTTGCAGATATAAGCGCAACCAGTCTACTGCGTGTTGTCCAATATTTTCTAATAGGTATTGTTCAAATTTTTCTTGTACGAGTTGACGGTTGACTATTTGTTCTTCTAGGTGTTGGGTTTCTTGATATTGAGCGATCGCCTGATTATCAACTAAGCTAACTGGATTGTCGTTGTTTTCTGCGAGAATTTCCTCGGAAACAAGTTTCACTAATTCGCTGCTAGGTACTTGTGTCAAGCCTCCCCGCTGAATCCGTCGCAGGTAGTTAACAAAGCGGTACATTAAGATCGGTTGATTCCGAACTGGACGTAAACAATATTCTTCGATACTGGCAAATAGTAATGTGTCCCGCAATCTTTTGTCCGTTGTTAATGCGGCAATGTGAGTCATTTGTTGTTGGATATATGAGTCACTTTGCATCAGTTCTTGAAGGACTTCTTGCAGGACATCGACAACACTACGTTGGCGATCGCGGCTCAGGGATATCCACGTTTGAATTTTGTTTCTAACCGCCACTACACTACCCAATCGGCTAATCAGTTGACTATAAGCCTTTTCTCTGCCCATACCTAAATAACGTTTGTGCAGAATTCGCCACCGATATTCCATTGCTTGTTTAGCAATTTCTAATTCTTTTGGGTTAAGTAAATTAAACCTTTCTAAATCTACTCCCAAAAGCCAGTCAAGAATACTTTGTCTGGTAGCCTGACTTTGTTCTGGACATTCTGTACTTAGTCGCTGTTGCCAATATTCAGCTAGATTTTCCCCATCTTTTGTCATAGCGATATTGCGCTCCTCGAAATTAGATTTAGCGATTTAGTAGCAGGTAATAACTCCTATTTGATTCGTTCAATAGACCCCAATACCAAATTAAGATGAAGCTACATTCAATAAGATTTCAAAAATAATTAACCGCAGATAAACGCAGATTAAGACGGATGAATTAATGGATTTCATCTACAAGATTCAGCCGTTTTGAAGATCATGATATTGCTAGTACCGCAGAGCAGAAGTCAAAAGTCAAAACGAAGACATTATAGGCTTTTTACCGATTAAGAATGGTCGGTTTACTTACGCCGTGTTGTGCTAGTTAGGGAAAGAGGGAATAGGAGGTCACTTGATTTTGGATTAACGATTTTGGATTTTGGATTGACGTTAGCGAAGCGTACGCAGCGCAGTGAGTATTTTTCCGTCCTCAAGCACGGGGACTCATACCAAATTTTTGTAATCTAAAATCTAAAATTCCCGGTTATTACCCATTACCCATTACCCATTACCAGCCGAAAATACCAATTAGCCTCTGGCCGCACCAATAATGGGATTTTCCACAGAATCTCGATATTGTTGAACGTCTGCTGTATAAGCAATTGGCAATACAGCTTCTACGTTTTCGTGGGGACGGGGAATAATTACCCAAGATTCGAGAGTACCACCATAAACTTTTTCTACAGCATCCACACCTGCTGCCATAGCGGCTTTGACTTCAGAAACGTCACCACGAATATTGACGGTAAAGCGAGCGCTACCAACTCTGATATAACCAACGAGGGTAACTCGACCGGCTTTTACCATTGCATCTGCTGCTGCGAGTACGGCGGGAAAACCCTTGGTTTCTAATGATCCAACAGCCTGTAGTGACATTTTTAATCTCCTGTTATGAATATAAAGTTATCGGTTGCTACAAATTATTTTTATGAAGGAATGCTTCAATTTTTGATAGCGAACTTACTTAGAAAATACGGAAAGGTTCAGATTTGGAGGTGAAGTGGATAGGTAAGACTGTTTCCACATTTTCCGGGGGATTGGGAATAATGTAGTGGGTAATAACCTCACCGCCATAAACTTCTTCACCAGCAACAATTCCAGCGGCTACGGCTGTTTGTACTTCCGCAACGTGGCCTCTGACAGCAACTATCATCCGACCACTTTCGGCGATACCGTAATAGACAATGGTGACACCAGCAGCTTTAACCATTGCGTCTGCTGATGCTAAAACCGCAGGAAAACCTAATGTTTCAATTGCGCCAACTGCCATTGGCATGGCTTGAATCTCCTACTTTTGGGATAACCGATTCTTATTTTACGGGGATTGTGTACCTATTTTAATTTTTGGGGAAATTTTCTTTTTTAATTGGTGACTGGGATTAGCTAAGGTGAGCCGCACTGATGTAAACTAGACTTTATGTTTCCAAGTTTTCTTCCTGCCGCAGTTGGTCAACTCACAGAACCAACATCCATCGCTTTGGCTGAAAATATCCAAAGTCAGGCGATTATTGCTCATACCGCCAATGAACGCATTAATACCACTTATGTCCAAAAAGGTCACGGTGGTACACCGATTTTATTAATTCATGGTTTTGATAGTTCGGTGTTAGAATATCGCCGACTTTTGCCGTTGCTGGCGGAAAAAAACGCAGTTTGGGCTGTAGATTTATTGGGATTTGGCTTTACAGATAGATTACCGGGGATTGCTTATAGTTCTAAAGCCATTAAAAACCATCTCCACTCGTTTTGGCAAACCCTGATTAACCAACCTGTGATTTTGGTGGGTGCGTCAATGGGTGGTGCTGCGGCTATAGATTTTACCCTCACCTATCCAGAAGCAGTTAAACAACTGGTATTAATAGATAGTGCGGGATTAAAAGGTAATTCCCCATTAAGTAAATATATATTCCCACCTTTGGACTATTGGGCGACAGAATTTTTGCGAAATCCCAAGGTACGTAAAAGCATTTGCCGAACCGCATATAAAAACCCTAATCTCATCTCTGAGGATGCTTTGTGTTGCGGAGAATTACACTTACAAATGACTAATTGGACTCAAGCCTTAATCGCCTTTACCAAAAGTGGCGGTTATAGTGCTTTTAAATTTCCCCAACTTGCCCGAATTGAACAACAAACCTTAATTTTATGGGGCGATAGTGATAAAATTTTGGGAACTGGGGATGCGCCCAAGTTTGCCAAAGCTATTCCCCAAAGTAAGCTAATTTGGATTAAAGATTGTGGACATATTCCTCATTTAGAACAACCGCAAATTGTCGCTCAAAATATATTAGAATTTGTGAATTAATTTCATAATTCATAAATTTTATAAGAGGATAAATAGTAAATTATTATGGCTGAATTTAACTGGATTAACGGTCTAATTGGGGGTATCCTCATTGGTATCAGTGCCACTATTCTTTTAGCATTTAATGGTCGGATAGCCGGAATTAGTGGCATGATTAATGGTGCTATCAGTTTTAATAAAAACGATGCTTGGCGCTGGTTGTTTATGTTAGGAATGTTAGCTGGTGGTGCTATTTATGAATTTATTTTGTCAACCCAACCGACTCCTACTTCCAAGTTTGCACCCTTAACTATGATTATTGGTGGCCTTATCGTTGGTTTTGGGACGAGAATGGGAAGCGGTTGTACCAGTGGACATGGAGTGTGTGGTTTAGGTCGCTTGTCAGTGCGATCGCTTGTAGCTGTTCTGACTTTTCTTGCCAGTGCTTTTGTAACTGTATTTATTGTCCGTCATTTGTTAAATTAATAAGGAGTAAAGGACCCATGAATACTAAACAATATTTGACAGTTTTTATTTCAGGTTTATTATTCGGGTTGGGTTTAGGATTTTCTCAGATGATAGATAGAGAACGAGTTATTGGTTTTTTAGATTTAGCTGGAGTTTGGGACGCGACACTGTTGTTCGTCTTAGGAGGTGCTGTGACTGTAACTTTAATCTCCTTTCGCTTTGTATTAAAACTTCCTAATCCGTTATTAGACGATAAATTTTATTTACCTACTCAGAAAAATATTGATTCATCTTTAGTTGTAGGGTCAGCAATTTTTGGTATTGGTTGGGGGATTTCTGGCTATTGTCCCGGACCGGGAATTACCGCTTTAGTATTAGGCAGTCTCAATCCTGTATTGTTTTTAATTGGCTTAATTATAGGTTCTTTAACTTATAAGTTTTATAGAGATTTGAATCAACAGTCAAATCTTAATAGTTAACCAATTAGTAATAAGTTGATAAAAAAATTTCAACAAATATTGCAGTACATAACATTGAGGAAAATAAATCAATGAGTTTACCACTAAATACAGAAAATTTGCAATTATTGATTAATTTAATCCCTGAAGAAAAAATCTCTTTCTGGAAAAGAGTTTTTGAACAATTTGATGTAGATAACAGCAAAACTTTAGATGTGGCTGAATTAGGTGAAGTCATCCACTCAATGGGATGTAGACAGTCAGAAAAGCAGATTCCTATGGCGATCGCCACCATTACCGGCAGTCAAGACACCCATATAGTTAACTTTGAACAGTTTTTGGCTTTGATGCAACTCGATTTACTGGGAATATCAACCTTACCAGGATTAGTAACTGAAGCAGCCCCACCAGCTATTACCGAACCAATTCAGATTACTTATTTTATTGATATTCTTTGTATTTGGGCATATATTGCTCAAATTCGGATTGATGAATTGAAATCTAGATTTAAAAACCAAATAGTGATTAATTATCACTTTGTTTCCGTATTTGGAGATGCCCGTCACAAACTAGAAAACCGTTGGCGCGATCGCGGTGGATTAGCAGGTTATAGTAACCACGTTCAAGAAGTAGTAGCAAGATTTAATCACCTCAGTGTACATCCAGAAGTTTGGAAAAATGTCACTCCCCATTCCTCCACCTCAAGTCATTTATTCCTCAAAGCTATTCATTTACTAGAAAGCAAAGGATTAATAGAAAGCAAAGGAACACAAAGTTGTTGCGAAACAGCTATTACTGCTTTACGTCAAGCTTTTTTTCAGGATTTACAGGATATTTCCCATCGCAAGGTACAGTGGTCAATTGCCGAAGCTTTAGAATTTCCCATCAGTCAAATTCAAGCAGAAATTGATAGTGGTGCAGCCTATGCCGAACTGTCGAGAGATTTTCAAGAAGTGAAAGATTATAACGTGACTGTTAGCCCGACAATGATTTTTAATGAGGGACGACAACGGCTTAATGGCAATGTGGGCTATCGGGTTATGGAATCTAATATTCGGGAATTAATTTCCAATGTACCCGGAGAAGCATCGTGGTGCTAAATATGTGAAAATTTCTCTCTAGTTTTAGGGCGCTTTACTACTGGATAAATCCTGTAAATAAACAGATTGTTGGTATCTGACGCACCCTACCAATGTGCCAGTTGCGTAAGTACTGTATTATTCTCGCTTTAGTCATATAACCAAGTATTTTGGGAAAAATCCGCACTATCTTGATTGGGCTTTTCTTGCAGTCTTTCTATTGATCTATGAGATTTTTTGTATTGGATGGATTTGGAAATTTGACTAGCTTGTTGACTCATCTGTGGATAAGATGGTTGAGTAGGTTGTTTTAAAACCTTGATTTCTTCTAGCAACTGAGAATTAGAATCTGCTAATTGTAATGCGGTTTGTTTTGTCTCATAAAGTTCCCTCGTTAAACGTTCTACCAATGCTTCTTTTTCTGAAAAATCTGTTTGTAAATCACTAATTTTTTTGATTAAAGTGGATTCTTTTTGTTTTAATGTAGAAACTGTTTGCTGCAATTCTTTAATACTGGCTTCTATTTCTAACTGATTATTGATGGGAATAACAGGAGTATTATCTGTTGGTACTTGGGTTTCTAATACTGCTTCAGCCGAAACTTCAATTACAGGTTCACCTTGTAGGGGTGTAAATTTTGTGGTTTCTTCTTGTATTAAGTTAGAGAGATTTTTTTTAGGCATTACTTTATCAACTCCAATTACGCCGTCATTATTTAAGTATACGTCTTGAAGTGACAATAAGATCTTAGATTCCCAATTTATTGGAAAAATTGGATATTTAATTATTTTAGTTCATGGAGGATTAGCTGTATAGAATAAGATTTCAGGAATAATGATTGATGAGGTACAGGATATAACTGCAAAGCTAGACACTAAGCCAGTTTTACTCCTGACTCGGTGACTCCTGGTGTATTAGTCCAGATAATAGGTAAAATTAAGATGTTTACTTATCTATCCTTTTTCTATTTTGGCTACTATACCTTGTCCTCGTTGTCATCAAATTATTGATAGTAAAGCAATTACTTGTCCTCAATGTCGCTTATTGCTGAAAGCTTACGGACATCCTGGTATTCCCTTGCACCGCGCCCAAGGAAATGATTATTTATGCGACAGTTGTAGTTATCATTTTGATCATACTTGTAATTTTTCCCAATATCCCTATGCTCAAGATTGTACTCTCTATCAAAATATGGAAGAAAGTACATTAGAATTGCAAAAGCAAAATTCTCATTATAGCTTGAGTATCAGGGTTAATAATTGGATAAAACGCCATCAAACTCTGTTATTAATACTAGCTTTGTTATTAGTTTGTTTATTAATAACCTTGTTTAATACTTGATTCTGATGGTATTAGCTGTCTCCTTAAACTTGGTTTAATTCTAAGGTTTCTGGCATAGTTTCCACAGTTGATAAAATCTCTTCCTCAAATATTTCTAAATCAAACCAAAAAGTAGTACCGATACCAACTTCACTCACCAAATTTACTTGACTATGATGCCTGTCCATAATGTTTCTGACAATTGATAAACCTAAACCTGTTCCTTCTAGAGTATGAACTCTATTTTCTACACGAAAGAATCGGTCGAAAATTGCTTGTTGATCTTCTGGTGCGATACCAATTCCTGTATCACTAATTTCAATTCTCACTTTACCAGCATGATGGTGAGAATAAGAATTAGCATTTAGTTGATAGGCACGAATAACTACCTTACCACCAGCTAGAGTAAATTTAAGAGAATTACCAATTAAGTTGCCAAATACTTGCAGTAATAAATCATAATTGCCCAGAACAAAAGGTAAATCAGGATTAAGTTCTTGGTATATTTCAATGCCTTTATCTTTGGCATTAAGTTGATAAGTACGTAATGTCTGTTCTATGGCTTGTGGTAAATCTACTTTATCAAAGGAGTAATTTCGACCTGATTCAAGTTTTGATAAATCTAAAACGTCATTAACTAAACGGGTGAGTCTATCAGTTTCATTATTAACTGTTTGCAGAAATTCTTTGCGTTCATCAATCCCTAAATCTTCGCCATAATCATGCAGGGTTTCAATATAGGTTTTAATGTTAAATAAAGGTGTGCGTAATTCGTGAGAAATGTTGCTGATAAATTGGCTTTTTGCTTCATTTAATTCTACTTCCCGGCTAATATCTTGGACAGTGATAGCTATGCCTTTAATACTTTCTCGTTGCAGGTTGAGAACTGTGGTTAAAACAATGCGAATTGTGCGTTGAGTAGGTTGTTTTAGGAGGATACGAAATTCGGCACTTTCACATTCACCGGCTGCCATTTCATACAAAGTCCGGGATATTTCCATTTGGACACTATGGGGTAAGTGATGCAGTATATTACTACCAACAACATCCACACCTTCCCAAGCAAAAATCCGTCTGGCGGTGGGATTGACTAATATTACTTGCATATTATTATCAATCAAGACTGCACCATCAGCAATGGTGGAAACTAAGGTTTCTAATTTAGCTTTTTCGGCAGTTAATTCTTCAATATTTTGTTCTTCATAACGTTCTAGCCGTTCTGCCATTTCATTGAAGCTGAAAATTAGTTCTCCTAGTTCACCACCTAGTGGTATATCTATCCGTTGTTTAAAATTTCCAGCCGCAATTTGTTTAACGCCTACTAGCAATTCTTTAATAGGTTTAGTAATAGTTAAAGCATTAATGACTCCTGCTAAAATCACCATGACCCAAATTGTGATAAAAACAGCAATGGTAACATCACGGGTGAAATTAGTAGATATGACTGCGGTTTGATTAGGGTTAATACCAACTGCTAACACACCTAAGTATTTTTTATTGACTATTAAAGGCACAAATACATCTGTAACTGCGCCATCGGGGGTGTTATGCTGCCTAACCATTGGCTGGTCTTCATTGCCAGGATAATCTTCTGGTAGTTGGATATGGCGCTTAATGGTGAGGGAGTTTTCTACCTCTGGTTCCCAAAAGGGAAGACCAAAAAAGATTTGCCCAGTTTCATCGGCGTATAACATATAACGCACGCTAGAAGTGGCACTGAAAAAACGCTGAGAAAATTGGGCAACTTCAGTTAAATTGTGATCGGCAATGAGGGGGGCTACATTTGCCCCCAGAAGTAGTCCTAGATCACGACCAAAGCGGGTATCATTGAGACGTGCATCTTGCTGAATTGTGTTTACAGCCCAGAAGGTCAAACCACTCATGACTAAGGAAACCATGAGGGTGGCAACAGCTAGGAGTTTAGTCTGAAGGGTGAATTCTGACCACCAATTGGCGATACCTGCGGCGAGGGATGTGATCGCTTTTGACACGCCAGAGACAAATTCATCTCGTAAATTTCTGAAAATAGCCAGCATCTTAAAATACAAGTGTTAGTAAGTAGTTGGACAAAATTAAATTCAATTGGGTCGTCAGGGAAAAGGGAACGGAAAGACAATATGTGTAAATTTTGTCCTATTACCTCTTCTTTCCTAATTTAACTATGTTTTTGGAGTAATCGTGAAAACTAAGTTGAAACAGAGGTTATGTGATGTGACTATTACAATGTAAAATAAGTAATAATCTCAAGTTCAACATCAAGAATATTTTGACTTTCCCACTTAAACTCACATTCTAGCTCAGTAAATTATTTCCCAAATACTTATAACCTAACCGAATTAAAATTTTTCTATCCTATTTATGACTTCTCCTGAAATACCCCGCAAATTACCCAGTCAAGCGATCGCTGCGAAAATTTTTCACGCCGGCAATATCATTAGTTTATTTATTATGATCACCAGCGGCTTGCAAATTTACAATGCCAACCCTGTCTTTGGTGGACGTGGTGGATTAACTATTTTCCCCCTGTTTACTTTAGGTGGTTGGTTGGCTGGAGGTAGACATTGGCATTTTGCAGCCATGTGGCTATTTTCTCTCAATCTGTTTTGCTATGGAATTTATATTGTTGTTACCCAACGCTGGAAAAATAGATTTGTTAGCGACAAAGATATCAAGGCATTACAAAAAACCCAGAATCACCAACGTTTAAACTATGCTTGGCATCGAATTATTTATACAGCCATCATTCCTATTTTATTACTAGCAATATTTACAGGTATAGGAATGTATAAGCCTGCTCAATTTTCTTGGATAGTTGATATTTTTGGCAGTTGGCAAGCATTAAGAATTGTCCACTTTGCTTCTGTACCGATAGTGGTAGTATTTGTCTGGTTTCATTGGCGGTTAGGGCAGAATGTAGGCGGCAATGCCTTAA
Organism: Dolichospermum compactum NIES-806; assembly: GCF_002368115.1. Taxonomy (NCBI): domain Bacteria; kingdom Bacillati; phylum Cyanobacteriota; class Cyanophyceae; order Nostocales; family Aphanizomenonaceae; genus Dolichospermum; species Dolichospermum compactum. The sequence goes on from NZ_AP018316.1 coordinate 967,554, forward strand.
CAAAATCTATGTTTTGGTAAAAACTATCAGCATTGAGGAATTAAAATGAATAATCATGAATTTGCACGGAGAAAGTTTTTACAAATTTCCGGTTTTTCGAGTATGAGTTTATTACTGGGTGGTTGTGGTACACCCATGTTTGCAGATTTTGTAGGAACACTTTCTGAACCTCTCAATCAGAAATTTGAAGAGTTAATATTTCAACCTCAAAAGCCAGTTCCAGAATTTTTACCTAGTCAAATTGAACCAAGCAAATTAATAGTTAATAGCTTTAAATCTACACCAATTATTGATTTAGAAAAATATCGTTTAATTATAGATGGTGAAGTAAATCATCCTCTGAGTTTGAGTATGGCAGATATTCAAGCCTTACCTCTCACTTCCATGATTATTCGTCATGTTTGTGTAGAAGGTTGGGCAGCAATTGTGGAATGGGGTGGCATTCGTTTGCGGGAAATTATCGCCCTTTCTCAACCTAAATCTCAGGTTAAATATGCCTATTTTAAATCAGCAGATGGTTATTATGAAAGTTGGGATATAGCCTCAGCTTTACACCCACAAACCCTATTAGCTTATCAAAAAAATGGTGCAGCTTTGCCTGTGGAAAATGGTGCGCCTTTGCGATTAGCTTCACCCATTAAACTTGGTTATAAACAAAGTAAATGGGTAACACGAGTTACCCTCACCAGTAAATTATCAAATGCTAAAGGTTATTGGGAAGATATGGGTTATGAATGGTTTGCTGGATTGTAAATGTAATCCTCAGATCTCCGACTTCTCAAAGAAGTCGGGGATCTATATCACGTTTTCATTTTTTTACTAAAATATAGGCATTTGTATATTCAGGTAATTTTTGAATATATTGTTCAAAATCTTTTTCACTAGCAAAAGTTCCTGCTAAGAAATCAAGTTGATAGAGGTTAGGTAAAAATGCCCCACCTGTATCGGCAATTACGCCCATTTTTAACCGTTTTTGATTGTCTTCAGTGACAATTATTCTGCCCAAACCAATGTTTAGCACATCTCCTGCAAATGTTACTCCTGGTTTAATGGATATTTTAGCATCTATTTTATATCCATAACCTTTAATTGCATCAACTTCTTGAAAATACCAATACCGCTTTTGTGCAGTGGCTTTTAAGCCTCGAATATAGGACATTCCATTATTTTTGTCTACGTTTAAAAACTCTTTAGTCCCATCAGTAAAATTAACTAGAACAGTTCCCTGCATTAGTGCTGCTTCTAAACCATTGCGAGTTAAATAAGCAATAGGTTTAACTTTGCCAAATTCCTTACCTCCAGGTTCATAAATACCTGATAAAACGTCTTGTTTTGTATATTGAGTGTAAAATTTATTTTGATTTACTTCTTCGTTAATGGCGTAAATTGGTGTATTATATTTAGAAGTCTTTTGTCGAGAACCGGGATGAATAAAAGCTGCATATTTAGTAATTCTTAATTTTTTTTGTTGAGGATTTTCTGGGTTATGGGCAGACCATTTAATTACGCGAAAATTGGCGTTAATAAAGTTAGGATCTTGTAACCGAGTTGTCCGCTTATTAGAAATGTCTTCTTCTAAGACGACAATCATAAAATCTAATGTTTTGAGAATATCTTTAACGGTAACTCCTTGAGTTACTAAGATCCCTGTGCGTTGAATATCGGGATCTTCTTGAGAGTATTTTTGAAAATATTGTCTAGTATTCGTGAGTACGGTTAATAAATCAGCTTGATTAAAATTTATGGGGTTATTTGGTAATTTTCCTGCTGTCAATACTCGATTAGAATTTATACTGTATTGATATTTTTTCCATTCATTAATAACTGAATAGAATGTGGATTTTTCATTATTTTTGGCATTTATATTAGACGGTTTTGGCGTAGATAAATCATCAGAAAATACTTGAATTGCAGGATTTACTATTTGGGATAATGATACACTTTTAACAATTTGTTGTTGTTGAATTGGTTGCTTATTAGTGAAACTAATTATCAATAAAGTAGTAAGAACTGCTGTAATTTTGAATTTTTGATTAAATAGAATACGCATAATTCATGAAGACCAACAATGATTATGCCCCATTTTAGCATTCTCAGAAATTTTGACAATGGGAAATATGCCCAATTAAGATGATTAATCATCCATTTCTTTTAAGGTAGCTAATGCTGAAGGTGATAAACGACTAAGATAGCGAAATATCCAATATTTAACTATAGTGTCTAAAATTACAGGAAATGTGGCAATAAACATAAAGATATAATTTTTATTTGCTGGTAAACCTAAGTGTTCTGTAAATCCTTCGAGAATTATTTCCCACCCATGGGGTGAGTGAAAGCCGACAAATACATCTGTAGATAGGATAATTAAAAAAGCTTTAGCACTATCGCTTAAACCATAAACAACTTGATCTATAAAGTGTTGAAGAGAAATAATATCTTTTGTACTAAAAACAATGACCAAGGCAAAAGCAATTAAGGCTATAATATCAGCAAAGATATTACTAATGGCGTTGGTACTTTTATGTTGAAATTCTGCTGCTAGTTCTATGGCTTTGGCTTTAATCTTGGATTCTCGATTTTCTGGAGAAATTTTAGTTTCTGAATCTAGTAAACTTTCAAACTTTAATTTTGCTGTAAATATTTTTAATTCATGAAAGGCTTTTTCTTCCATTTCCTGATTGAGAAAAATTTGCCCGGAGTTATCGTTTCTCAGGTTTTCTACTATGGGAAGAATAAACAGCCGTTTGGATAGGTGATGAGTTAGCAGGGGAATTATTATCAATAATAATACGAATTTGACGGCTATAGTTGTCCGCTGTCTGGATATTTGATATTTTTTAATAAATTCTTGATCGGCATTTGGAGAGATATCACTGAGAATTTTTTGGAATGTTTTCCCGATTGATATGGGAAATATGCCCGTTTTTAAGAATGTAAATTGTTGTGAGGAAACATCTTGATTAGATCGTGATGATTTTTTCATGGTAGGATAAATCAGGGGTTAGATGTAGCCATGATCAATGCCTACAACTATAACAATTAAAAAGGTTAATATTCAACTATAAAATAAATACCATTTTATTGTAGTGTATTACCAGTTTTATCTAATTTAACTGAGAGGGTGGTTGAAAATTTAGAACAATGGTAAAAACATTTCTCCGTATGGGATAAAAGCGTGATTTGTCAACAAATCTTAATATATTTTCCTAATTGAAGTAGGATGACTATATTTAGTGTAAAAATATTCGTACTGAAAATAAGCTGCAAAGAAAATTATGACTATGTATCCTAACCTGAAACGTGCATTCGCTCATCCTGTTCTCAAGGTAATTAGTGGTTTGAATAACTTCAATGCTGCTAGTGTGGCTGCGACTGTGAAAGCGGCTGATTTGGGTGGTGCGACTTTTGTGGATATTGCTGCTGATGTGGATTTGGTAAGATATGCGAAAAGCTTGACTAAATTACCTATTTGTGTATCTGCGGTTGAACCAGAGAAGTTTGTCACTGCTGTGGCTGCTGGCGCTGATTTGATTGAAATTGGTAATTTTGATGCTTTTTACGCCCAAGGGCGCAGATTTGAAGCTGCTGAGGTTTTGGAACTAACTCGCCAAACCCGTGCCTTGCTGCCAGAAATTACTCTATCTGTGACTGTTCCCCATATTCTTACCTTAGACCAACAGGTACAATTGGCTGAAGATTTGGTGAAAGCGGGCGCTGATATTATTCAAACTGAAGGTGGTACTAGCAGCAATCCCATTCACTCCGGTACTTTGGGTTTAATTGAAAAGGCTGCTCCTACTTTAGCTGCTGCTTATGAAATTGCCCGTGCGGTTTCTGTGCCTGTACTGTGTGCTTCTGGTATTTCTAATGTTACTGCACCTTTAGCGATCGCCTCTGGAGCATCTGGTGTTGGTGTCGGTTCGGCAATCAACCAACTCAATAGCGAAATTGCCATGATTGCTGCTGTGCGTAGTTTAGTAGAAGCTTTGGCTACTGCAAATATTCGCACATTTGCGTAAGAGGGAACAGGGAACAGGGAACAGGTAAGAGGTAAGATCAACATTCTCCCTTCCCCTTGACCCCTGCACCCCTGCACCCCTGATCTCTGAACAATTCAAGATAAACAATTTTTCAACGTATCAATGACTTTATCTTGTTGTTCTTGCTCCAATTCTGGGAACATGGGTAAAGATAAAACTTCTTGACTTGCTTGCTCTGCTATTGGCAATTGTCCTGATTGATAACCTAAATTTTTATACACTGGCTGCAAATGTAAGGGTAAGGGATAGTAAATCATGGAATTAACTCCCTGTTCCTGCATTTGGTTTTTTACAGAATCTCGATATTTACCGCTGGCACCATTGCGTCTTTCTCCAGAAATCCGAATAGTGTATTGATTCCAAACACCAACTCCCCCTGGAAATTCTTGGGGGACAATGATATCAGAAACTTGGCTGAGGTGTTGGTAGTAATAATCAGCGATTTGCTTACGTCTAGAGTTCCAAAGATCAAGATAGCGCAGTTTAATTTGCAGAATTACGGCTTGAATGGCATCTAAACGACTGTTGACACCGATTTCCTCATGAATATATCTTACCTTACTCCCATGTTCGCGCAAAACTCGTAATTGAGTAGCGATCGCTGGATCATTCGTGGTAATTGCCCCACCATCACCGCAACCACCGAGATTTTTGGTAGGGTAGAAACTAAAACAACCGATATGTCCAATACTCCCAACTTTTTTATTTTCCCAACTTGCACCGGTAGCCTGAGCGCAATCTTCAATTACTCTTAAATTATGAGCTTTGGCAATCTCCATTAATCCTGTCATATCCACAGGGAGTCCAAATAAATGCACTGGCATAATTGCCTTGGTTTTTGATGTAATCGCTGCTGCTACTTTTTCTACATCTAAATTAAACGTAGTCGCATCAATATCTAAAAATACTGGTGTTGCCCCGACAGCACTGATAACTTCTGTTGTCGCAAAAAAAGTAAAGGGTGTGGTAATAACTTCATCACCTGCCCCAATTCCTAAAGCGCGTAATGCTAAAAATAGAGCATCAGTACCAGAGTTACAAGCTACGCATTCACTCACACCATGATAAGCTGCAAACTGTTGTTCAAAATCTGTAATTGCTGAACCACCAATATAACGCCCAGAAGCCAGAACCCCTAAGACAGCAGCACTTACTTCAGTTTCAATGGTGGCATATTGTTGTTTAATATCAAAGGCGGGAATCGAATTTACACTTTTAATCATGAGTTTTTATTTGTAAAGGAGTCAGGAGTAAGAAGTCAGGAGTCAGGAGTCAGAAAGAAGATTTTTCTCTTCCCTCTCCTGTGACAACCCGATTTAATTTTTCAACTACTTATGCTAAAGTTTTCAATCGTTAAGAGGTAGATAAATTATGCCAGAGCTAATCAAGTTAGATATGGTAGATTTGGCTTTAGCGATGGGTTTAATGGCGATCGCCATTGGCATATCGGCATGGGAGAAATTAGGACTAGAATTAAATTTAAGCGTAGCTACTGGTAGAACTATCCTCCAACTACTTGTACTAGGATACATTTTCGACTTCATTTTTGCCGTTAACAATATTTGGGCGGTACTGGGAATTTTAGCAATAATTCTGACAATTACTGTAATTATTACTCGCAACCGCATCAGTCAAAAAATTCCACAAGTCTTACCTTTAGCTGGAAGTGCGATTTTTGTCAGCACCTCCTTAACATTGGTTTACACCAATTTTTTGATTATTCAACCAGAAAGATGGTATGAACCACGTTATATCATTCCTCTAGCTGGTATATTGCTGAGTAATGCTATGAATGCAGCCGCAATAGCCGGAGAACGTTTAGTTAGTAGTATCAACCAATTTCCCACAGAAATAGAAACCCATTTAAGTCTGGGTGCAACACCTGAACAAGCAATTAAGCCATACCGCAAAGAAGCGATTCGTGCTGCAATTATGCCGACTTTGAATCAAATGATATTGGTCGGTATGGTAACAATACCAACCTTCACCAATGGACAATTATTAGCTGGTGTCACACCGCTAGAGGCTGTGTCCTATGAGATTTTAATTATTTTTATGGTAGCTGTCAGCAATTTGTTAACAACTATTTTAATTACCAAGGGTTTATGTCGGCAGTTTTTTAATTCTGCCATGCAGTTGGTTAGGTAATGGGTGATTGGTGAATAATTCTTGGTCAACAATTCGCAATATTACTGGAAGCTGAAGATAAGTAAGGTTAAAATTACAAGCAATCTCTAAATCTGAATTACAACTATGAAGACGGCTGAAAAACTGGCTGCTGGTTGGCTACTCACACTCGGATTCATGTTTTTGGCAATATCAGTTTCAGAAATAATAGATAAATCAGCGCAATCAGGAGTAATAGTATATCCGGTGGAGGGGGAACAGGTATTTTCTGCTCCCAATGCGGTTCAGAATAGTAAAGATACGATTGTGGGAGGAATAATTTTTGGTGTTCCTAGCGCGATATTGGGAAGTTGGTTAGCATTAGGTTTGTATAAACAAAGTCAACAAGAGAAAAAAGCCTTAAAACAACAAAACAGCGAACAATTGCAAGCGCAATTTTATCAAATGTTACTACAAAATCAAGGAAGAGTAACTTTGTTAAATTTTGCCATGCAGTCCCAATTACCAGCAGCAGAAGCTAAACAATATTTAGATAAGAAAGCTAAAGAATTTAATGCGAATTTTCAAGTAACTGAAGAAGGGGCTGTATCATATCATTTTGATGTTTAATAGGTCAAATGACACAGTTTTTCTTAACTATAGCCGCCATTTTTGGCGGTTTGTCTGTTGCTGGTGGTGCTTTTGGCGCTCATGCTTTGCGGGAAAAAATTAGCGCACGTGCTTTAGAAATATTTGACACTGGCTCTCGTTATCAAATGTATCACGCTCTGGCACTTGTGTTAGTCGCCATCCTCATCAGTCATTTAGAAAATCCCCCAAGGACGCTTTTAGTCAGTGGTTGGTTATTTATGATTGGTGTGGTAATTTTTTCCGGTAGCTTATATGCTCTCAGTTTAACTGGTATTAAGTCTTTAGGAGCAGTTGCCCCATTAGGAGGATTGGCATTAATGCTGGGTTGGGCTGCTTTAGCTGTGGCTGGTGCAACCATCAAGTTTTAATCAGTAAGTAATTTTGGCATTGTGATCATGGCACTGGGATATTGTATAAACCATCCTCAAAATACTCTATTGCTTCTTACCCATTGCCTTATCTCTCTTATGTATTGATAAATAGTATCATCAGTTAGTGACATCAAGTAGGTAGAATATTAACGCAGTCTTAATAAAATAGGTGTAGCCAGCACGTGAAGATATTTGTATATCACACTCCCGAATTGACCCCAACTGATACAGTTCCAGAATGTGCGATCGCCGTTGATGTTCTGCGAGCAACTAGTACAATGGCTACGGTTTTAGCCGCTGGGGGCGAAGCTGTACAGGTTTTCAGCGATTTAAATCAACTGATGGAAGTGAGCGAACAATGGCCTCCAGAAAAGCGACTCAGGGCTGGAGAAAGGGGTGGAGCTAAAGTAGCTGGTTTTGAGTTGGGTAACTCACCCTTGGATTGCATACCAGAATTAGTTGCCGGCAAAAGGTTATTTATTAGTACCACCAATGGGACAAGGGCTTTACAACGAATCCAAAATGCCCCCATTGTCCTGGCAGCAGCTTTGATTAATCGGGCAGCAGTAGTTCAATTTCTGTTAGAAAAGCAACCGGAAACTGTCTGGATTGTGGGTTCTGGTTGGGAAGGCAGTTATTCTTTAGAGGATACAGTATGTGCGGGGGCGATCGCCCATAGTATTGTGCAACAAAGTAGTTATGCCCAACAAGAAATCAGTGGTAATGATGAAGTGGTTAGTGCGATCGCTCTTTATTCCCAATGGCAAGATAACTTACAAGGACTACTCTATCAAGCTAGTCATGGTCAACGCTTATTACGTTTGGAATGTAACGAAGACCTTAAATATTGTTCCCAAACTGATATTCTAGATATTTTACCAATTCAAACAGAACCAGGAGTATTAAAAAGTCAAAATAATTAATCTTTAGTCAGGAGGTAGGGGCGCAGGGCCTGCGCCCAGTCAGGAGAAAAAAGAAAGAAGAAAGAAGAAAGAATAAACTCTCTTCCCATCTCTTTTCTCTACCAAATCAAACATAATAATCAGTAATTTTTCATCCTGTTAATCCTTTAATCCTGGACATCCTGATTCACACAAAGGTACACCCAACCACCCGGCAAAATTCTCCATTTCTGTGAAAGAAGGATTTTCCACAACCTTAAGTTGATACTTACTAGGAATTGATGCAGCTAGAGTAACAGAATAAGTCCGCAATTCATCTTGATGAAAAACAGTAACCTGAATAGAATCATCCGCTCGATAATCCTTCAAGCGCTCATTTAGCTGATTTCCCACCTTAATACCATCAATCGCTAATAATTCATCTTCAGCATCAATTCCCGCAAATTGTGCCGGTGAACCCGCTTCCACAAACTTAATTATCTCTCGACCATTTTCAGTATTTATCCTCACACCCAAATAAGGTTCTTCATTCTTTTCTTCCACTAATTGCAAACCAAAAGGTTGCAAATATTCATTAAAAGGTAAATCTTCCAAACCATGAAGATAGCGGTTAAAGAAATCGCCTAAATCCATACCCGCTACAGACTCAATCACACCCTCTAACTGTTCGGGAGTATAACCAACTTCATCCTTGCCAAACTCCTCCCACATTTGCCGCATCACATCATCTAAAGACCGCTGATTCCCATGATGAACGCGAATTAATAAATCTAATAACAGTGATACCATTTCCCCTTTGATATAATAGGAGATTTGGGAATTACCACTATTAGCATCGGGACGATAAAGTTTAATCCAAGCATCGAAACTTGACTCCGACAAAGGTTGTACCTTCCTTCCTGGAGTCATCAAATATCTAGTAATTTCCTTACTCAAATAATTCAAATATGCCTTGGTGTTATAAATACCCGCCCGTAAAGGAATGATTAAATCATAATAACTGGTTGTTCCCTCACAAAACCACAAAGATGGTGTATAATTTTCCTGATCATAATCAAACACTTCCAAACCCAAAGGCCGAATTCTTTTAACATTCCATAAATGAAAGAATTCATGGGCTACCAATTGCAAAAACGGCTCATACTTATCCAGATTCTGAAATCCAAACCTTTGATAAATTAAAGAACAAGAATTTTTATGTTCTAAACCACCAAAACCCTGCTGAAGCAAATGCAGAAAAAATACATATTTATCATAAGGTAAACCACCAAACATTTGTGATTCCACCTCAATGATTTTTTGGCAATCAGCAATCATTTGTTGTGGTTGAAAATTTCCTTTTCCCCAAACTGCTAATTCATGGGGTTTCCCCAAAACTTCAAAATTGTATAATTTATGAAAACCAATTTCAAAAGGACAATCAACTAAAGTATCAAAATCTGCCGCTACAAAAGTATTTTTTGTTTCTGCAAATATTGGTAAACCAGTAGTTATTTGCCATTGAGGGTTAGCTGGAATCACTCGGATGTATATGGGTAAACTTTCACAACCAGGGATTCTGAAAAATAACGCCGCCCCATTAAAATAACCGTGAGTAGCATCTAAATGATTTGTTCTGACTGTTAATTCATTAGCAAATACCCGATAATGAATAGTTACTTCCGAAAGATCGCCTTTTTCTACTTGCCAATGATTTTTACTAACTTTATGCCAAGATAAGGGTTCATGATCAGCAAAAGCCGCAAAATCTTGTAAATGTCTCTCATATTCCCGTACTAAATATGAACCAGGAGTCCACACAGGCATTTTTAAATCAAGAACTGCCGATGGATAGTTGACAATGTGTAAAGTTACCTCAAACAGATGGGTTTCTGGTTGAGACATTCCCACCAAGTAATGAATTTGTGGAGAAAGTTCTGAAGTCATTTTGTGTGTTGATTTTTGAGTTACTTATCCATAATCAACAGTCTATGGTTCATCGTCAAGTCCAGGCATATAAAATTAATAATATGATGTATTTATATGCAAGATTTGGGAAAAAACAAGCCAAGGAGTTACCAATTATGACAGTACCTTATGACGAACTCGTTTTTCAATCACCATATTTAGCTGTAGTGAAAGCAAAACAACTGCTAGAGGAGGGAAAAATGAAAGAAGTTGATAATATTTTAGAAAGTTTAGCCGAGTCTATGGGGCGATCAGAAAAAAGAGCAGTAATTAGTCAATTAAATCGATTGATACTGCATATAATTAAGTGGAAATGTCAACCGGAAAAACGTAGTGCTAGTTGGGTAATTTCTATTCGTTCAGCTAGGGCAGAAATTACTGCCAGTCAAGAAGAAATGCCAAGTCTCTATCGAGATTTTTTGGAATCAATTTGGAATAAATGTTTTCTATCTGCAAAACAGGATGCTAGAGATGAAATGGGCAAAAAACCAGATATTATTGCTTTAAGTTGGGATGAAGTTTTTAACGAAACTTATACACTTTGGGACGATTAAAAAATTCCTATTTGGTAAGAAATCAGGTTATTTACGGCAGCTATCAGGGGTCAGCTATCAGCTATCAGCTATCAGCAGTAAAACAGCCTCGCTGCAAGGTTTTGTGATTAAAGGTTGTACTGCTGTATCTTGATTCTTGGCTGTTCCCTCTTTCCCAATCATTACACTTCATTGCGAAATAGGCAGTTAAGTAAAAAACATGATAACTTCATGATCTAGTCTAGTAAAGCAATTACAACTAATTCAATCAAGGAGAACTCAGTGGCAATGGAATCAAATGTACTAACGGGCGCAACTGTAGATAACCAAGATATAAGCGAATACGTTGCTCATCTACAACTGCATATGACACTACAAGCTCGCAACTTGGTTCCTAACTTAGTTCCCAACTTCAAACAGACAATCCAAGATAGTCGTCAACAATTACTACATCAAACCCAAGCGGAATTTGAAAAATTCGCTTCTCGCCAAGGTCTATAGATTGAAAAGTATTTTTAGCTTAAACAGTAGAAGCCTCTAACCTAACCGATAGGGAGGCATTGAGGCATGAACACTTTCTTGATTTTTTTTCAAATATTTGATATAATATTCAAGGGTAGGTGTAACTCAATTAAATGCACCAAAAGCAGGCTATCAAAAAAGTTAAAAATTATCTCAAAAAGTCCCTAAGGCATAGGGCTTTAAAGCTCGGTTAATGTCTTCATAAAAGAGTCGCCGAGAAGCCCACACTCACCTGTTCGCGCGAGCGTGCCGCAAGGCATAAGGGAATGTGTGGAGTATGTCACTGGAATTACCCTAGAATAGAAGCAGACATTGTGGTTTTCACCTCAAAGGTATACTCACAGTTTCTGCTTTTTATATTTTTTTTACGCATTTAGTTAAGAAAATCACTCTTTGGAAGCAAGACCTAAGAGCAAAAAGCCATTAAAATGATTGCTAGTATTACATCACCAATCATATTTTTGTAAAGGTTAAATGGCGGCTTGAATCAAAATGACTTCACTACTCCCTCGAAATCTCAGCGTTGTTATCCGACCAGTCCAACATAGGGACTTGGAAGGAATCGATCGCTTAACTCAAGAATCATTGTCCCATCTTTCTTCCCAAGAAACTGATGCGGCGATGCGGCAAATGCAATGGTTAAAACACTGGTATGGGTTACTCAAATTCTTAAGTTGGTTTCCTAATCCTTTACAGTACCGTTTCTGGGTCTATGTTGCCGAACAGGGAAGGACACTACTGGGAATGATTCAAGTCTCGCCTTTTAACCGAACTCGCAGCACTTGGCGAATTGATCGGGTGATGTTAGCAGGAACGGGCGATCGCCTGGGAGTAGGTTCACAACTACTGCGCCATTGCTTTGAGTCCATTTTAGAAGCCCGGACGTGGATATTAGAAGTTAACATTAATGATGTTGATGCCCTAGCCTTGTATCGCCACAATGGATTTCAACGGCTGGCAGAAATGACATACTGGGAAATTAGTCCCCAGTTATTAGCAGAATTAATTCAAACCGAGCCAGATTTACCCAACCTTTTACCAGTCAGCAATGCTGATGCTCCCTTACTATATCAACTAGATACAGCATCAATGCCACCTCTGGTAAGGCAAGTATTTGACCGACACACCCACGACTTTAAAACCACTTTGTTTGGCGCTATTGCTGATGCCCTCAAGCAGTGGATGACAAAAACCGAAGTTGTCAGTGGTTATGTCTTTGAACCCCAGCGGAAAGCAGCCATTGGTTATTTTCAGGTGCAACTGGATCGCACAGGGACAAAACCCCATATCGCCACACTGACAGTTCATCCTGCCTATACTTGGTTGTATCCTGAACTATTATCTCAATTAGCCCGTATCGCCCAAGATTTCCCCCAACAGGGATTACAATTAGCTTCCTCAGACTATCAGCCAGAAAGAGAAGAATATTTAGAGCGAATTGGGGCTAAACGTCAAGAACATACCCTGATCATGTCTCGTTCCGTCTGGCATAAACTGAGAGAATCGAAATTTGTTTCCTTAGAAGGGATTCAGTGGCAGGAAATGTTACAAGGACTGCAACCAACCCGGAAACCCATTCCTGGAGGGATGTCATGGATGCCGCAACCACAGCAGGTACAGCCAGAAAGAGCTACACCAGTTCAGTCGGAAATTGTAGCTTTCAATCATCAAAACCCTAATATAATAGACAGACCTTGTCCATCAGATTCAGCCACAGATGAACCCCATGAGCAACAATAGCGTGAGCTCCCAACAGCCATCAAAATCATTTATTTCCGCGTTGGGTGTGGATGTTGGTAGTAAACGCATTGGTTTAGCTGGGTGTGATGGCACAGGGTTAATTGCTACGGGTATAACCACAATTGAGCGTAAATCTTTTGTCGAAGATGTTGAGAAAATTCAGCAAATAGTCAATGAGCGACAAGTGCAAATTCTCGTTGTTGGTTTACCTTATTCAATGGACGGTTCTATCGGTTTTCAAGCTCGTCATGTCCAAAAATTTGCGGCTAGATTAGCAGCAGCGCTGAAACTTCCTTTGGAATATATGGATGAAAGATTAACTTCTTATCAAGCAGAACAACTGCTAATAGCTGAAAATCGCTCTCCATCAAGAAATAAGGGTTTAATTGATCGTAAGGCGGCTGCATTGATTTTACAGCAGTGGCTAGATGCTAGGCGCAGTTCAGCAATGCGATCAGTAACATTTACTGATGAGTGATCCCTTTTAACATGGTATTCTAAAAACTATTACTTCTATCTCTCAATTTATGGTTGACATCGGCTGTCATTTAGCGGTTCAATGATTTCCATATATAAGAGTATTGTTACAGTTACATAATTCAGCTATGTATTCATCTCCACTCCCTGAAGACAATGATCACGATTCCGAAAGTTCTCTGATTTTAACAGATGAGCTAAAACGAACACTAGAATGTTACATTGAGCATACCCTGGATGTGGAGGGAGAAAAATATGTTCTCCTCCTTCCTGTAGATGCACCAATAGAAATTTTTGCTTGGCAAGCCGATGGCGACGAAGAAGAAGCCGTCTTGGTGGAAGATGATGAAATGATAGAGGAAATTTTCGGCACTGCTCAAGCGGTTCTTTCTGAGCAAAACCTGATTCTCAAGAATACTGCTTATGCTTTGACTGTAGCAGGTGAGTTGCCTCCTGAAGATGAATCGAAATTCTTTACTTTAGAAATTGAAGATGAAGAAAATGGTTTAGAACCAGAGCAATTAATGGAAATTGCCACTTTTTATCATGATGAACAGGAGTATGCAATTTATACTCCCCTCGACCCCTTGCTCTTTTTTGCCAGAATTACGAAAACAGGTGAACCAGAATTACTTTCTCCTGAAGAGTTCCGTAAATTTCAACCCCTCTTAGAAGAACATCTTTTTAACGAAGTTGAGTAATTGGTAATTGCTGATTGGTAATGGGTAATGGGTAATGGGTAATTTAATTACTCTTACCTTTTGCCTTATTCAAAAATCTAAATTTAATTAGGGTTTGCTTAATAAATCTAAACCTGAAATTTTTTTTCTTCCTTTCTGACTCCTGAATCCTGACTAGTACAGCACGGCGTAAATAAATCAACCATTCTTAATCGCCAAAAAGCTTGCCCAATATTGCTTTTGACTTTTGACGAACGCCTTGCGGTACTAGTCCCAAACCCTGCGCCCCCACCTCCTAGCCTTCACAAAAAATTATGACTCGCAACCATCTATTAGAGCCTAACTTGATTTTAGCAGGTTCAGTTTTGACGCTGACACCAGATGTTATCCGACAATATGGGCTGAAAGGGCTAGTATTAGATGTGGATGAAACTTTAGTACCGATGACAACAAGTTCTACTTTCCCAGAATTGCAAGCATGGATAGAAGAAATTCGGGTTTGTACGACATTGTGGTTAGTCAGTAATAATTTAAGTGAAGCGCGAATTGGTGGCATTGCCCGTTCTCTTAATTTACCTTATTATTTGGGTGCGGCTAAACCCTCCCGACGGAAAATTCGGGCGGCGTTGCAGGAGATGAATTTACCTGTACATCAAGTGGGGATGGTAGGCGATCGCTTGTTTACAGATGTTTTAGCTGGTAATCGCTTGGGAATGTTTACAATTTTAGTTGAACCAATTATCCATCCCGATTTTACAGCCCTCCGTTCCCATCCTATTCGTAATATTGAAGTTTGGATATCAGAGATATTGGGCGCATCTATTACAGGTAAAGCTATTAGACATTAAAAATTGGGCGTTGCATAATTGAAGTATGAATTTATCCTCACGCAAAGGCGCAAAGGCGCAAAGGCGCAAAGGTAAGAGGTTTAAAAATTAAACCTGAATTTGGCATCACGAAAATAGCAGCCAGTCAAGCAGTTATTCATAAAAAATTTGTACCAGTTTTGTAAGTGGCACAAACTTGTAGAGACGACCGCCGTTTTTATCTAACTCCGCTGCCAAATTTTAATTGTTTTGTCCAAACTCCCACTGACTAACATTTCTCCAGAAGCAGTAAAGGATAAAGCTGTGACTGTATTAGCATGACCGGCAAATGTCCCTAATAATTCCCCAGATTGTAAATGCCACAATTTGATAGTTTTATCAGCACTACCACTAGCAATAATTTGTTCATCAGGACTTAAAGCAACTGTATTCACACTATCTCGATGTCCTTTGAGAGTGTGAACTAATTCCCCAGTAGCTAAATTCCAAACTCGAATAGTTTGATCTTGACTACCACTGACTAAAAATTTAGCATCAGCACTCATGGCTAGGGAACTGACAATATGAGAATGACCCATCAGGGTGTATATTGGTTGTGTATCTGGCAAATTTTTCTGATTGAGTGTTGAGGATGTTTCCCAAACTTTGATTTTGCGATAACTACCTGTAATCAAAATTTTCCCATCTTGACTTAACACCATGGAATGGGCTGCTGTATCATCTAAGGATAGGGTGTTTTCGACTTGGCGATCGCGCAAATTCCAAAACAAAATCTTGCGATCATGACCACCAGTTGCTAACATCTTACCATCAGGTGTAAATGCCACACAACGGACATCGCCATGATGTTTATGGAGAATATCAATTAGATCCAACGCCCCAGTATGCCAAATTTTAACGGTGGAATCTGCACCTACACTTACTAATGTTTGTCCATCGGTACTAAAAGCCAGGGAATTAACTTCATCTACGTTGGCAGAAATAACCCAAGGATATTCTGATAATGTCTCGATTAATTCACCTTTTGATAAGTCCCATAATTTTGTTTCTCCCCTGCTACCACTAGCTAACATCGGGATTGTTTTCACATTTTTAGTTCCGGCATCTTGGACTACTAAAGTTTTGATAGCATAGGCTAAACAGTTAATACCTTTTGTATGTCCTTTCAATGTTTGCCAGCATTCCCAATCACCAATAATCTTCTTTTTGGGATGATCTGATGGTAAGGTTTGAATGGTTTCTACCATCATTTTCTCATCATTTATTGGCACATCATCTGACTTACCACCCAGAGACTGTAAATACCAATTTAATCCTCCTGCATATAATAGACTACTAGGAGTTAGATAAATCTTTGAGTCTGAAAAATCTAGTTGATTTGTTGGTAAAAAACCAGTAATCACTGTTTGCTTGTGGTATCCTGACTGGGTATTTCCTGGATAAAACAAACACAGAAAAATCAATACTTGGTGGTTATTGATATCTTCTTGACTAACAGACCAACGAATTTTATCTTTTTTAATGCCGTTAAAACTTTCTCCATCTGCTACGTGAATTTGAATACTCACTTTTGGGTTATTTGCTAACAAATAAGTAAACTTACTTTCACCACGTAAATTTCCCTCATCATCCAAAACCATATTACCTAAAGTATCTTGTGGTACTTTTCTCACCAATTTTCCTAACCGTTCCGTAATCATCCAATCAACAATTTGTTCACGGACAAGATAATCTTCTGCTTGGCGTTGAAAATAGGTCTGAAAAGGAATGATCCAATCAGGATATTCAGGATATTCAGGTGGTATCGGTGGGGGATTTTTGGCGAGTATTTCAGCTTGCTGACGGGAAAATTCAAGAATTTTCGTTAATGAATCCCC
This sequence comes from Dolichospermum compactum NIES-806, assembly GCF_002368115.1. NCBI lineage: Bacteria > Bacillati > Cyanobacteriota > Cyanophyceae > Nostocales > Aphanizomenonaceae > Dolichospermum > Dolichospermum compactum. The sequence goes on from NZ_AP018316.1 coordinate 984,227, forward strand.
CGCAAATGCCATTACCTCACTGTGATAACCTTTAACTCGACTTTCTAAAAGAGAAAGATCCGCCGTTTTCGGTTTTTTTACCCGGTTTAAGAAGTCAGTTTGTTGCGCTTTTAGTAAACTAATCCAATTCATCTGCATGATAGTGGCACACCATTGCATACCCAAGATAACTTATACTAATGCAATAATTACTCAATTTATAACTTCAGCTAAAATTTAGTAATCATTACAGTCCAATGGAATACGAAAACTAGCTAAATTTAATGGTAAACATCAAGCAATACAATCGAGGGTGGAGAAACCCCGCCCCTACTTTACGATTTGCTGACTGTATCTCATAAAAAGTGCATACCGCTATATAGTAGGTTATAGAGATTTCGATGATTTCCATAAATTCTAACTAATCTAACTGATAATTTACTGTTTCTATAGAAACACTTCTGGGTAGGAAAATAGTAAGCATTCAATCGTTAGTCGTCAGCTAATCCAGCTTTCTGTAAAATATAGGTAGTTTAAATTTATTCTTGGCTAGTCCTCTTCTTTAGTCCATAATACTGAGAGATTTTTTTACGATCTATCTGATTTTTAAACACTTTCTTATTGATATGTTCAGCATAACTTTATTAAAAAAATAAATACTTTTGTCTAGGGCTTGACTATTATAAAAATAGTTATTTTGATTTATGGGAAGCATCAATATTGGTTATTCGGTACTTACTATGCTAAATAATTTTGTCAAACCCTAAAATCCTTATACCGTAAGGATTTTACGTTAATTCATCGGTGAATTTGATATAAATTTGGCATCAAAAACAATGAAACCCTTTATTTATATGGGTGATGGGGTAAATAAACTCATATTTGGCATAACAGGTACGGAAGAACCTCAATATTTGTTATCTAGAAGACTGGGATTTTGTCTGGAATCAATTTTAAATTTATGAATCATAAAAAAAACCTAATCTCCTTAGAAAAAATAATTCCTAATAAATTGTTAAATCAAATACAATATATTCATTGTAGTTTAGTTTCATGGTGGATTTTGCATTGGGGAAGTCAGCCTTTAAATTTTTCTGAAAAATCAGTAATGGTTTTTTCTCCTCATCAAGATGATGAAACCTTTGGTTGTGGAGGGATGATTGCACGGAAAAGAGAAGAAGGAACACAGGTAGCCATAACTTTTTTGACTGATGGTAGAGGTTCTCATGGCTCAGATCCACTTATGCAAAATCAAGTTATCCAGATTCGTCAACAAGAATCTTTGATGGCGTTAAATATTTTGGGGGTAACCCCTTCAGAGATTCATTTTTTAAATCACCAAGATGGCAGTTTAGCTTCTTTAAATATAGAGAAAAGGCAACAGATAATTACTGAGATTTCAGAACTACTAAATTTATATCAACCGGGAGAGGTTTATGTGCCTCACCGTAAAGACTGTCATCAAGATCATGAAGCTACTTATAATTTAGTGAAAGAGGCAATTATCCAATCGCAAATTCATACAGAAATACTTCAATATCCTATTTGGGTATTTTGGCGATCGCCATTATTTATTCTGTTGAAGTTACAAGATATTGCCGCGGCTTATCGCTTATCAGTAACATCAGTAAAAGAGAAAAAACAAAAAGCTATTGCCGCTTATCCTTCCCAGCTTGAGATGTTACCTCGGGGATTTATTAACCGATTTTTATATTCGGAAGAAATATTTTTTAAATCCGAGTAAGTTGGGACTAGTAAGCATCTGAAGATTGGCTATAAATAATTACAGTGGAGAAAATTTAAATGCGAATTCTACATATTACTAATCATGTTCAAAAAATCGGTAATGGAATTGTTAATGTTGCTGTAGATTTAGCTTGTTTACAAGCAAAAAGTGGTCTGGATATTGCTGTAGCTTCTGCTGGTGGAGAATATGAAAAGTTATTCTCAGATCACGGTGTTGAACATTTTCATTTAAATCAATGTCGGACACCATTAAATATCATTAAAGCTGCTTGGCATTATCGCCAAATTATTAAAGAGTTTCAACCGGATATTGTTCATGTACACATGATGACAGGGGCAATTTTAGCAGGTATTTTTCGCAAGAATCGAGAATATCATTTAGTTTCTACTGTCCATAATGAATTTCAACATAGTGCTATCCTCATGGGGTTAGCTGATCAAGTAATTGCTGTTAGCAAAGCCGTAGCTAATTCCATGATTAGACGGGGTATTCCACCTCAAAAGTTGCGAGTGGTTAGTAATGGAACTTTAGGAAGTCCTCGACATAAAAAACTTGAAGATTATCAACCGTTAGAAATGCCACATCCATCTATAACTACTGTGGCTGGGATGTATACCCGTAAAGGTATTTATGAGTTAATTGAGGCATTTAAAATAGTTGCCACAGACTTTCCCCAAGCACATTTATATTTAGTAGGAGATGGTCCAGATCGTTCGATGTTCGAGGCAATAGTGCAAAATACAGATGTTAGCACTCGCATTCATTTTGAAGGATTCCAGGCAGAACCGCAACGCTATATGTTAGCAACAGATATCTTTGTTTTGGCTTCACACTGCGAATCTTTTGGCTTAGTGCTAACGGAAGCGCGGGAAGCTGGTTGTGCCATTGTCGCTAGTGATGTAGATGGCATTCCTGAGACTTTAGATTATAGTCAAGCAGGGATTTTAGTGCCACCCAAGGATATTTCAGCCTTAGCTAATACTTTGACACAATTATTGAGAGATCGCCAACTTTTAGATCAGTGGAAATTCTGCTCCCAGCAAAATTTAGAAAGATTTAGTGCCGCAAGAGTAAATGAAGAAACACTAAGTGTATATCGTGAATTAATGAGAAAAGACAATATCATCAGAGTCATGGAAACCAGAGAATTAGCCAATCTTAATTAACTGCTGTTCGCTAATGTGCATCGCAATTCCTTTCTCGTAATAGGCAGCTTCATTAATAAAGATCGGATAAACAGGAGAATTTCCTTGATAGAAAATTTCTTCTCCTGTGAAAGTCAGAAAAATAGGATCACCAGGATGCAAAGGTTCATAATCTTGGAACTGAAGTTGGGGATGAATCATCGCCTGAATTTCCCCTACTTCATTTCTCGGATAATCAATCACACCAATTGATTTATAAACTGTTAGTGTGTTATTTTTTGGTAAATATTTTCCTTGATTATAGTCCTCAAAATAATCTAACACACTATAAATAAGTTGTTCAGTTTTTTGAAATAATTCCGCATTTAAAATTCCTTGGGGTACAGCACCAACTTCAATCGCAAAACCCAAATCACACAAAGAACGCAGAAACCCACTACCTTGAGGTTGTTCATGAATATAAACCTTCACCAAAGGATTAACTGCACTCAAATCAGCAGCTAATTTGAGCAGGAAAGGATGCCAATTTCCTAGAATAATACATAATCCCATATTGGCAGTAGTTGTATGTAAATCAATAATTGTATCTACAGATTTTTGATTTTCTGGTTGTAATATTTGTTGAATTTCTCGCGCCCTTAATTCTTCATAACTTGATATTTTTGAACTTGATAATTTATCTTGATTAAAGCAACGATTCAGATCCGTATCAATATATCTTGTCCGTGCAGCAATAGCTTTAGGATTACCAAGTAATGATAAAGTTTCAAAACTGCCTCTATGAATTAAATGGGGATATTGCTGAAACTTTTTCACCAAGTAAACTCCCGTTAACTCATTACCGTGATTTCCGCCGACAATCGCCACCCGATGAATTTGATTCATAAATACCCCGGTTACAAGCAAATTAGCTATGAAAGTGAACACATTCTATCAGTCCATAGCCACTTTATCAGGACTTACGCAACTGGCACATTGGTAGGGTGCGTCAGACTGCATAAATTCTGCAAATAAACAGATTATTGATATCTGACGCACCCTACAACTACAACAGATTTTCAGTGTGACACTTGCGTAAGTCCTATTTATGCTGAGATGCTGCATAAATAATTTTCTCACAGTCCAGATGGAATACTGTTCGGTTATGGCTTCGCCACACTTCGTGAATGTTCCGATTGCTCCGCAACGCTAACGCGAACAACCCAACCTACGTATTTTCATTTTTTAGCCTTAACCGAATAGTATTGAGTCCAGATGCCAATAGCAAGAGGAAGGGAGTATGATTAATGATGATAAATTCTGAGATATTCTTTAAAAACGGCAGAGATAGTATATAGTTTTTGATCGTTTTCTAATTTACTTACTAAAAATCTTCTTGTTAATGATTGTAACCCGTTAATTATATCCATTGATGACAATGATAAAAACTGTTTTATTTCATCTCTAGATATAGGTTGCTCATTTTGACTTATTTTTAATAATATCTCTTTTTCAACTTCAGATAATCTCATCCATATTAAATCAAACAGAGATTTAAAATCTTCTGTTAAAATTAAATTATTTTCTTTGATAAATTCGATAACTTCACCCTGAAAGACATCTTTAATTAAGATGCTAATATACTGTAAATATTTAGGATGATTTTCATATAAGTTGATTAATTTTAACCAATTTTCCTCATTTTTTAATCCTTGATTTTTTAATATCTCTGTAGCTGCATTATCTAAACCTGATAATTCTAAACAATGAATCGGGTATAGTTCACTATCTAATGATATCATTTCTTGGCATTTTTCCTGACTGATGAGAACTAAACAACTTTGATGTTCAATTTCTGTAATCATTTGCAGGAAGGTTTTATAATCTTGATATTCAGGTTTATATTGTCCTGCAAATTGACAATTAACAAAGATATTTTCCAGATCATCTAAAATAATCAAACATTTTTTATTTTTAAGGATATTAAATAATTGTTTTAATTTATCATCTATAGTTGCTTTAGCTTCTTGTTGACAAATATTCAATAAATCATCAATAAGTAAATCTAGGGATTTAGGAAACTTTAAACTTCTCCAGATAATAACTTCAAATTGTTGAAGATTTAGATCAATAAATCTTTTCACAAGGGTAGTTTTACCAATTCCAGATAATCCTAAAACAGAGATAAAATGAGTGTGTTGATTTAATACTCCATTAGATAAAAGGTTTAATTCTTGTTCTCGTCCATAGAAACGAGTAATTTTAGGTGATAAACTTAAATCATGATAAAAAGATTTAGCTTGTTCTGTATTCTTATTATGTTGATGGTGATTTGATATTTGATTATTAGAACACCAATTAATATTATTTTTTTCAAAATTAATAATTTTAGAATTTACAACTCTTTCTATAGTCCAACAAAAATTAGATTTATTAATATCTTGACCTAAAATTTCAGATAAAAGTTTAAATAAATTCCTACTTTCATCACCTATATAACCCTCATCATAATCATAAATATTGGCAATTTGTCTATAAGTTTTACCATTAAATAGTTCCTCAATGATCTTTTTCTGGAGATCATCTAAATGTTTATCAGTCTTAGTAAATACTAAATTATCCACAAATCGTAAAATTTCTGTAACAGTCATAAAACTTAGATGAGTTAACCTTTGTAGCCATTATAACTCAATCCGTTTCCAGATTATCAGGGTTTTTCAGGTATTTTCTTAAAATTTCTTAATAAAACATCAGAGAATATCCCATATTTTCTAGTATGACAAAAAAGTAATTAAGTATAAGAATGATTAATCAGGTTTAATTTAAGCAAAATGATTGCACAAAAACAATGGTTAGTCAACTTTATTATGGCGATAATTTAGAAGTTTTAAGACGTTACATTAAAGATGAGTCTGTTGACTTATGTTATATTGATCCTCCTTTTAATTCTAAACGCAATTATAATCAAATTTATAATAATATTGGTGGAGAAGATAAAGCACAAGCTCAAGCATTTATTGATACTTGGGAATGGGATGATCACGCTATTCGGGGAATAGATGAAATCATTACTAATTATCATGGTTTATTTACTCAACAATGTATTGCTTTAATTACAGGTTTAAGTAATGTTTTAGGGAAAGGAAGTTTACTCGCTTATTTAGTGAGTATGACTTTAAGAATAACAGAAATTCATCGAGTTTTGAAACCTACAGGAAGTTTTTATCTACATTGTGATCCTACCTCTAGTCACTATTTGAAGTTAATATTAGATGCTGTTTTTTGTTCTCAGGGTGGAGAATTTATAAACGAAATTGTTTGGAAAAGACGTACAAACACGGTAAAAGCAATTACTAAATCTTTTTCAACATTAAATGATATTATTTATTTTTATGTTAAATCGTCAAAAAATTATTATTTTGATATTCAGTATGAAGATTATCCTAGCGAATATCTTAGAAGGTTTAAATATGAAGATGAATATGGTAGATATCGTTGGCAAGTAATGGCTACTTATTCTCAAGAAAGATTAGAACAACTTAAAAAAGAAAACAAAGTTAGATTTTCACCAACTGCTAAACACCCTGAATTTAAACAATATTTACATGATTTAAAAGGTATACCTCTTACAAATCTTTGGATGGATATTGATATGATAAATTCACAATCAAAAGAAAGATTAGGATATCCAACACAAAAGCCAGAAGCATTATTAGAAAGAATAATTAAAGCCAGTTCTAATGAAAATGATATAATATTAGATGCTTATTGTGGATGTGGGACAACTGTTGCAGTTTGCCAAAAATTAGATAGACAATGGATAGGAATTGATATTACTTATCAAAGTATTAGTTTAATTTTAAAAAGATTAGAAGACAGCTTTGGTAAAGAATTTGTAGATAACATCAAACTTCATGGTATTCCTAAAGATATAGAAAGTGCAAGAGCATTAGCAAATAAAGCAGATGATCGTACTCGTAAAGAATTTGAAAAATGGGCAATTTTAACTTATACTAATAATCGAGCCATAATTAACACTAAAAAAGGTGCAGATAAAGGTGTAGATGGAACTGTTTTATTTTATGGTGATAAAGGTGAACCAGAAAAGGTAATTTTTCAAGTTAAATCAGGCAAAGTTAAATCAGGAGATATCCGAGATTTACTAGGAACAATGACCTTAGAAAATGCGAGTATAGCTATATTTATCACCTTAGAAAATCCTACAAAAGATATGTTAAAAACTGCCAAATCTGCTGGCTTTTATCAAAACAAACTCATGACTCATAGTTGTGATAAAATTCAGATTGTTACAGTTCAAGACATTATTGAAAATAAACAGAAGTTCATGATGACTTTAGCTTTTGAAGTTCTTAAAAGTGCAGAAAAACACAAAGAAATCAGAGTTAATCAGATAGAGATGGACTTAGATATTTAATAATTTTTCAAGTAGGTTGGGTTGAGGTAACGTATCCCTGACAGGAGGCGTTAGCCATAACCCAACATTTATAATATTTCTCTTATTGGCGTTTTTTATTCATCTCTGTAAAACTCATCTAAAATAGAATTAATCTCATAATCACTAATATTTTCTTGTTCAGATTTACTGTAAATTGTTAACAATAAAATGCTGGTTTCTGATTCAAGTAAATACATTACCCGATAAGCAGCACTTTTACCTTTTTGAAGATTACTATTTTTGATTCTAGCTTTATAAATATAAACATCTTCATTAAAACCAGTTAATCTACAGCAGATTCCGCTCTAATGAGGTACAAGGTTGAATCATAAAACTCTTGTGGTGCGGGCATCTTGCCCGCTAGATGTGTACCTCATAACACCGGGAAGTGCTGTATCTCCTAATAAATTTCCTTTTTGCAATTCTGTAATGAAAGATTGAGTATCAGAACGAATATTTCGGTATTTTTTGGCTAAATGTTTTAAATTTCTCTGATATTCAGGAGTTAAATCAATTTTAATTAAAAAAGAATCATTCTGCATCAATTCCTTCCCACATTTTTTCTAAAGGGATTCTTTTTCCTGCTTTTGCTTCTTGTAATGCTGTTATTAAACTCTCTTTTATTTCCTGAATTGGAGTATCATCAACATCAATATCATCTGCTAACATTTTAATGCTTGGTTCAATCAATTCACCATGATTTTTTAAATATTCGATAATATTCAAAAAACGTTTTTTGAAATCAGTTAATATGTCATCATAATCAATTAAAGAACTTTCTAAATAATTAACAAAAGATTGAGAGTTATTTAATTCTTTATTTCGTTTAGCTTCATTCATTTCTATTTGAATAGTTTGAGAAAAAGATTGACTACGTTTTTCTTCTCTTTCTATTGCTACTAATGTTTCCATTAAACAAATACTAGGAATGACAAATTGTAAATTATTTGAAGAATCATAGACAAAATCTTCTAATTCTTTGTTCCTTCCTTTGGCAATTGCCATAATTGAATTAGTTTATAAATAAATAATCATAATAATTCTAACTCCTCTGTCGTACCATCAAACAAAAGAGTAAATAAGCCAATTTCCTTCATTTCCTCAATGTAAGGAGGGGTTTCACTTTTCCAATGATAAGCTAAATCTCTTAACCATGATTGAGTTAAAGTTATTAAAGTAGATTGATAGATGATTCCTTCGATGCTTTTTGGATTATAATGTTCTAAAACCTTTTTCGTGTCCAATCTTGCTACTTCTGTAAAAGTCGGACTCTTAAAGATTCTCATGACATTAGAATTAACAAACATTAAAAAAGGAATATGCTGGTATTGTTCCATTTTTAAGATATTAATATCTGGGGAAGAATACATACCTGAAAATCTCACATCTATCATCAAAATAGATTTATCATCCTTATCTTTAGCAGCAATTGCTGGTTGAAAATCAATTACAGTTGGAGGTTGTATTTTTAACATGGTATTTCACCTCTTGTTTAATAGTTTAACTACTTTTCAGACAGAAAATATTTGTACTAAATTTTATCACAATTTATCAATAAAATGTGAAAATCTAAAATTTTTAAACTCTAAGCAGGGGTTTTAATTTAACTCTGTGGCCTGCTATAGTATTTATGACCTGCCATAGCCATTGCTAAAAATCCCCACATAATCATCCCGGCAATACTCAGCATCCCGCTATAAATAATTAACTGGGCGCAAGAACTGATACCAATAGCGCGGGCAGCGCTGAGAAAACTATCAAAGCGACCTTCTGTATAATTACTAACGGTAATTAGCATTAATACCAACCCACTAATATAGGGTATAGCACCAATCCAACCCAAGGTAAAAAACATATCTAAAATGCCGCTATCAATGACAATTACTTCTATTTGTCCAGTTTTTTCATTTACTTTCCAGACATTACCAAAGCCGTTGCCGACAACATTAGAAAGAGCTAAATTCAGGTTTCTGTCATAAGTTGCGGATCTATCTCTGAAACTACCATCTTGTTCGAGATTAGAAAAACTTTCAAATCGAGTGGTAATAACTTTAGAAAGTGGTTCGATAGTTACCAAGGGAATAACACAGATTGACATTACTAAAATTATGGTAACTAATCGCATTTGAATTTTAGGTTTTACTGAACCAAAAATCAAAATTATTCCTAATAACCAACCGCCCCAACTTGTCCGCACTTGGGAAAGTAAAAATGATAAATAACCCACAGCAGAAGCGGGGAAAATTAATGGACCAGTGGTGGTAAATAATAATAGTAAACCAGCTTGCATGACAGTTCCCAATGGACCAGGTGAGTGTAATGTACTCCAGACACGCATTCCAAAAGGAATCGGGTGTCCAGCACTGGTAAACATTTTCGATTGGATTAGCCAATATCTATCCCATTCAGGAGCGACAACAAATTGATAGACACCGTAAGCTCCTAGTATGAGTACACACCAAATAAATGTTCTTTGCAGATGTTGACGATAACTGGGATAATCTCGCCAATTAGAAAATAGGTGAAAAGCAAAAATTATGGGACTTAACCAATCTAAAAAACTCCGAACTACAGGGAGTGGTTGATTGTAAATTAAACCTACTAAACATCCATAAGAAACTCCTATGGCTGCTAAAAGAAATGGCACTCCCCCTTGACGAAGACTGCTAGGTAGGTATTTTAAAAAGGTGAATATGGTCAGGAATACGACTAAATAAGGTGCAATTAACATTTGTCTGGTGGGGTCCCAGCCAACTTTATAGTCAACGAAACGAGTAATCAAGGGGGTGAGAAACCAAATCCACCAAGTGAAACCGATATAGTGAATGGGATGTCGTAAGTACAAAAATACGGCGACTAGAAAGGTACTGGCGGGAAAAACAAGGTGCAAACTGGCTGTACTGGTAAAGTAGCAAGCTGTTGTGATTAAGATAAAACCCAGGATGATGATCCAACTTTGGGCTGATCGATCTTGGGGAGAAAATTGTTCTTTTAAAACTGTATTGAAAAGTATTGGTTTGGAAATCATTTTGATCTGATTATTCTATAAAAAGTTTAGTTAGGAGATAGATCCCCGACTTCTTGAAGAAGTCGGGGATCTGGGTTGGGGTAGTTAATAGCCAAAATGGTGTTTTTCTATGTTTCTATATTTTTGATATCCTAACCATCTTCCTTGTAAGGATGCTCGCAATTTTTTACTGGCAATTTCTTTTTGTTGTGGGAATAACCTTAGCCATTGACATATTCCTAAACTTTCTCTTGTTCCAACTAAAATTGACCAAGATAAAAATACAATTTGACGTAGGGGCGAAAGATGTTCTAATAAAATTAAGGTTTCGTTGTGGACTAGGTTAATTAATGCGGTGTCGTTAAAGTTGTGGCGTTGATCTTCGTCAAATCTTTGGGCTGGATAGTGATCTACTGCAATGCTGGGATCATAAATTATTTTCCATCCGGCACGTTTGAGGGTGAGGGCGAAGGACATTTCAAAATGTACTTGTGCGCCTGTTCCTTGCATTCTGTCGTCAAAGCGTAATTTGCCGATCGCCTGGGTACGAAAGCTCATATTCACACCTTTGAGGACATCAACTTCACGGGGTGCGCCTACTCCTAAGTGATGGTTGCCAATGACGCGCCCCCACCATTGCAATTTACCAACTATGGGACGAGAACCATTTTCGAGTTTGTCTCCTTGATACACCCAATCACGGCCACCAACGCCACCAATGGCATAATTGACGCTGAAGTGAGTATTAATTCTTGATAACCAATCCGGGTGGGGGGCAGCATCGTCATCGGTGATGGAAAGAATGTCTCCCTGTACTTGTGCCAGTCCGGCGTTGAGGGCGGCGACGACTCCCGGCTGGGTGACGGTGACAATCTGTAAGGGGAGGAGGTGAGGCGGAAATTGTTGGAGAAATTGCTGGGTTTCTGTGTCTGTATCTCTGACAACAACGATCGCCTGATCAACTGATTTAGTTTGCTGTTGCAGTGCTTTCAGACAGCGGGCTAGGTCTTGAGGACGGCGATAGGTGGGGATGAGAACTGTGTTTCTCATGGGTGATTAACTCCTCAAATATATTTAGATAGGTTTGTGCCATTGTTGACCAGCTATGTTGTTCGGCAATAGTCCGGGCAACTTTACCCATTTGTTGACGCAGTGAGCGATCGCTATTTAACAACCCAAGCGCATCGGCTAAAGCATTAACATCATCACAATTGTCTAAAACGATGCCACAGTCGGGATTAACTAAATCAGCCGCACCAGTAGTAGTGGCGGTAATCACGGGCAAACCTGAAGCCATCGCTTCAATCACTACAAGTCCAAAAGGTTCATAACGGGATGGAAACACAAATAAATCTGATGCCCGTTGAATTTGGGGCATATCACGGCGATAACCTAAAAAATGCACTCTTTTACTAATATTTAATGCTTTTGCCATTGCCGGATAAGGGCTATCTTGAGTACCACCGACAACTGCTAAATGTAATTCAGGAACTTTTACCAAAGCATGAAGTACAGTATCTAAGTTCTTTCGAGAAATCCGAATATCACCTGCAAATAATGCCAAATTAACATTCTCAGGTAATCCCAATTCCGTCCGAGAACTGACACCAGGAGCAAATTCTTGTAAGTCTACACCATTAACAACAACCCGAATTTGTGAACGAGGTACATCAATATTTACTAATTCTTGGGCAACTTTTTCTGAGACAGCAATAATAACTTTAGATTGCCGAAAAGCTTGTTTTTCCCAATAGGCATTAGCCGCAGTAAATAACCATTGATATAACCCATACAAATCTTTACGTTTATGGGAAATATGCACAGGCGATTTCAACCAAGAACCATGCACAAAATGCACGGCATTGACATCACTTGCCCCCATAGTAATCGCGCCATTGACCTTAATTAAATCTACGTTAGCCCGATTTTTACGCAACCAATCGGCACTTTTTTGAGCAAAAATGAAATTGCGAATAAATTCCGTAGGATACATTTCTACTGGAATAAAAATACAATTAACGGCACTATTATCGGCTAAATCTGGGGCAATTTCACTAGCTAATAATGTCAGATCATGACCACGACGGATGGCTTCTTTAACTACTTCATAATTAACTCTACCTTGACCATCACCTTTTCTGATTTTGTGGGTAACAATACAAATTTTCACTCATAACCTCTTGTGATTTAATAAATTATTAAATTGAAATTTTCCAAATTTTATTCGTTAGATTGGCAGGAATAAAACTAATAATTAAAGCCGCTAAAGTGCGTAAATTAAATTTTTGTTCACTTAAAGTTTGCCAAAAATAACGACGGGCATCTGTAATTTTTTGATCTCGTAATAAGCCAATTCCTAAAGTTGTATTAGCTTCTAACCATTTGGTTTTAAAGTAGGACTTAAATTCCTGTAACCGTTGATCTTCCATAAAAGTTTGGTAACAGAATATCTCACTTTTACCTTTACGGATTTTTGCTTGAACATTGCGACTACCACTGAGCATAGTATCAGTTTGTTCATGTTCTCGATATTTTGTTAATTTTTCGGGAACATAGTAAACTCCATAACCAGAAATACAGCAAAGATATGTTAAATATAAATCCCACATTCCGTCAACTTCTGAAGGAATATTATCCCAATTAAGCACTCCATTTCTAATTACACAAGCAGCCGCAGTGGGAATACTTTTATCAATTAAGCCAATTTGAGTAAAATTTTTATGAACTCCGGGAGTGATTTGATCACGTTTATAACTGCGGGTATTGTTTTCAGTGGCAGCCACATTAATTTTACTATCACCATCTATAATATATTGGTCACAAAATGCCAAAATTAAATCGGGATTTGCTTCTAAGTTGGGAACAAGTTTAGATAAAAAGTCCTCATTCCACATATCATCATCATGGAGACTAGCTACATATTTACCTGTGGCAAGTTTAAAACCATGAAACTGATTAGCTAACATCCCAATATTTTTTTCATGTCGCCAAAATTTGATCCGTGAGTCTTGAAATGATTCAATTAGTGCTTGGGGATTTTCGGAACTACAATTATCAGAAACAATGATTTCTAGATTTTGATAGGTTTGGTTAATAGCACTATTAATGGCTTGTTTCAGGTATTCTGGGCGATTATATGTAGGGATAATCACGCTTACCAAAGGTTCGGAGGAGTTAATATTTAACATTGCTTGGAGGATGAGAAAATAAAGTATGGGAAAAGCACTTGAAAAACCCTAAAATCTGGTTTTAACTGACCGCTGATAGCTGAATGCTGACAATGATTGTTTATCTCACTTCATTTTGAATTTGATAATATTGCCAAAACTTACCACGTTGTTGCAGTAGTTCTTGATATGCGCCCTGTTCTACGACTTTTCCTTGTTCTAGAACTACAACTTTATCGGCTTTAGCTATAGTAGAGAGACGGTGAGCGATCGCAATTACTGTACGGCCAACAGATAGCTTTTCTAATGATTCTTGAATTAACCGCTCAGACACAGAATCTAAAGCACTTGTAGCTTCATCTAGAATCAGGATTTCGGGGTTTTTCAGCAATGCGCGAGCGATCGCAATTCTTTGTCTTTGTCCACCTGATAACCGCACACCTCTATCTCCTAATTGCGTATCAAAACCCTCCGGCATTTCTAAAATAAATTCTAGAGCATTTGCCAATCGTGCAGCTTCTTTAATTTCTGCTTCTGTAGCTGTTGGTGTCCCGTAAGCAATATTATTCCAAACAGAAGTATTAAAAATAAAAGTATTCTGACTCACAACTGCTATCTTAGAACGCAGAGAGTTAATGTCAAATTTGCGAATATCAACTTCATCTATATAAATATAGCCATCAGTCGCATCATGAAAGCGAGGAATTAAATCTGCAAGTGTAGTTTTACCAGCACCAGACGAACCAATTAAGGCTGTCATTTCACCTTGTTTAATCGAGAGAGTAATATTATGTAAAACTCGTTGATCAGAACTATAATCAAAATCTACCGACACTAAATCAATTGATCTTTTGAAACCAGGAAATCTCAGTGCGCCATTTTGAAAATAGATTTTATCATCAGTTTTTAACAAATCCTTGATATTTTCCACCGCTCCCGCTTGGGTACTTAAAAAAGCTACTACCCCATTCAAATCCTGAGTCATAGGGATAATGCGGAACAGCACAAAAAAGAAAGTTAACAAAGCCGAAACTTTCATTAATCCTGTGGCTAAAGCCACAATAATCATACCAATTAGAATTAGGGTAGATATACTCTCCGCCAAAGGCTTAACTATCAAAGAAATCCAATAAACACTTTTCCAAGTATTAACAATTTTTTCACTGGCTTGATAATAGCGTTTTTGCTCAAATTCTTGAGTAGAAAAAGCATGAATTGTGCGAATACCTTCGATAAACTCTAGCACCCTAGCAGTAAAATTATCATTAGCAGAAGTAATCGCAAAACTGCGTTCTCTAATTTGTTTATTTAAAGTAGATAATGCCACCGCCAAAAGACTAAATAGTAAAATAGAGATTATAGTCAGTTTCCAAGAAAGAATAAACAAAGAAATAGAATAGACAATCAGGGTAAAACTTCTAGTAATTAAAAAAGCTAGTCCACCAAAAATTTGTCTAATTCTCTCCATTTCACTGGTAAGAATATTAACTAATTCTCCAGATTTCTTATGACTAAAATAATTGAGAGTTTGAGCCTCTAACTGTTGAAAAATTCGTTTACGCAGATTATCTACTAAGCTAATTTCACTAAACTGGATGCAAATCTGTCCTATATAATTAAAGGATGCCCGCATACAGGTTGTAACAACAATTAAAGCAGATATTCGATATAATCGCTCTGTTGCTGAACCATTAATTCCTAAAATCAAAATATCAAACCACTCTATCCCTGTTTTCACAGGTTCAGAACCAGGAGTAGTTAGACTTTGTAGGAAAACCAGCAAAAATCCTAAACCAAACCCTTCAAAACTTGCCGCTAAAGCCGAAAATATGATAGCTAAAATAGCCACAACTCGAAAGTGTTTAAATTCCCGTAATATTACCCGATTATTTTGCCACAAACTTGTAGCCTGCAATATTTTCACTGTTGACGGTAGAAATTTGGAATCCATAAAAATTTTGACCGATAATTTTGATAATTAAGTATAGAAGCACCAATCTCAAGAAAATCAATATGCTTACATAGGAGCGCGACGAATAAAACGACCAAGAGCAGAACCACAAAGAATTTCAAATTTCTGCCATAGTATTTTTGCCATTGAATATAATTGAATAGGTGTTTGGCTATGTCGCCAATATAATTTATCAGTTATAGTGGGAGAACTACCTTCTAAAGCACTGAGCAGTAGTTTTTTCCGCCAAGGTTTAATATGTGGGACTGTAGCGTGAGACATGATAGTACCACCAGGAACAAAATCCATCCCGTCTGGTCCAACGGTACTCAAAGGATAATTAGTCAGCATCAATGCTAAGTTTAAATAAGTCTGATCTCCATACAGATATGGATAATGATTAAAGGTATTACCGTTATAAAGATCCTCTAAATTGGCATATCCTGCCATTTCACCTAATTCTTCTAATTTTTGCCAAATATCTAGAATAGACTTGTAGTTTTTATGAACTCCAATGAAGCCACTATTGTAGTGATAATCTAACTCGCGCTCACAAGCAAAACCATTATTTTCGGCAAATTCTTTCCATGCTAACCGTCGAGGATGATTCCCCGACACAAGATACCAAGAATCACCACAAAGAGCAATTCCTCGACTTACCCAATTTTCGTAAAAATCCCAATTACATTTATTGACAATATCAGGATCGAAGTAAAACAAAGCATCAATATCTGGGCAATATTTTTCCCACAATTGTGACATAAAATCAGGTTTATAAAAACCTAAATGTTTTGGAGTTGTTAGTTTGACAAATCGGATTGCACAACCTTCACCTACAGAAAACTCTTGATAACCATTTTGTGTTTTTAGAGCCTTAGCCCAACGCGGTGTATTTCCACGATAACCAGCCCAAATTATGCCTCTAAATCCATGATAATACAGGGAATTTACTAAAGCCCCCACACCATAATGATAGTCTTTTTCAAATACGGTACAAATTGCTGTTTCCATGATATTTCTTATTTTTTAATTAGGTACATAATTCATTGTCATCAACATGAGAACAGGAAATATTCATCAATTAGACAAAAATGCTTGACAACACAGAAATAATATATCTATTCTCAATTACAAACGGTTTATGCTGAGAATTTAGCTTGCTTATTTAATTTATCATTTTGTAATTCCAAACTTAATTTAACTGCATTTTCCAACGACAGGCAACGATTATTAATGAGACAAAATTTTCCCTGCAATAGATTCAATACATTAGATAAATTATTCAAAATGAATGTACCCAAAGTAATGTTCAAATCTGTCATTTCCTGTTTAGCCCTTGCACTAAACTTAATAACTTGAAAAAGTTGCCCATTTTCTCCTACATACCACTCATAATCAAACAAAAACTTAGGAGAATATATCTGTATAGTTATCAATCCCCCTACAATGACTGGACTCATACATAGCAGTGAAAATAAAGCCCAAGTCCAATCAATTATTATTTGTAAACTCTTGAAAATTTGATTACGCTGTTTCGATAATTTTTGATGCCCAGAAATGTTCATAAATATGGGCTTATTAGCTTTTTGACAAGCATTTGCCCAAACTTTTAATAAAGAATCACCGATTTTGGGATCTATGCTGACTAAACTAACTGGAGAATGTTTTAAACATTCTATTAAAGATTCTTGATTTTCCAGTGCAGCTAAATGGGGTTGTGGTAACTTTCCAGCAGCTTTCACTAATAATTTTCCTCTGCGCCATTGCAAAGTACATGATAGGAAGTTAAAATTTTCAGATTGCTGGGGGAAGATAGAGTTATTATTTAGACTAGAAATGACTGAAATTAGCATACATTAACAGTGATAAATTAGTAAAAGATTGACTTAATATTTACAATCAGGAAATCAATATTTCCTTGATCGAACAGTATTGTATAGGAGTCCTATAGCAATGATTAAATATGACAACAGTAAATTAGGGACACTTGTATTTATGATCAAGAGTAGTCATCTCAGAGAAAATACTAAATTTTTCCAATCCTGCTAAAATTACTTCGGTTTTGTATTTGAGATTTTGATCATGGTTTTCAATCTCTAGAATATAAGAATCTCGATAAATAAATCATCAAGAAACAACTTCTTTATTCACTCTTTAAATAAAGATTATTTTTGGCTCTATAATATTAAGATATGGTGAAATGAATTAATCGTAACTAAATTAAAATAAATATCATTTTGTACCTACAAAAACATATTATTAATTACTTATCGGGTAACAAAAATAAGTATAAAGTGTATTTGTTATGCAACAAAAATGTTTTGTATAGTTAATGGTCATTGGAGTCAAATTACAACACTTTCTGCTTTTATAAGGTACAGTTTTTATCTTCAAATCCGTAGGGTTTCCCACCCTCGATTGTATATCCTGAGAGCGAAAAACGTTGTATTTTTGTCGAACTCATCTTAATTAGAGTTCAATAAATAATTTATCTTGAATAGTCAAGACAAAAACCCCTGCATTAGACAGGGGTTAATATATTTTCTTTGGTTAAATAGTCAGCAAATATTCTGCTTTATTCTTCCATTGCTGGTTGTAAAACTAATTGTTTTGGTTTTACATAAGGTACATAGGTGCTATCAGATGGAGATACGCCATTAGCTACAACCCCAATCAGATTTAACCTACTCAACATCCCTGTAGCTTGATTAAGTTGGGTGCGTGTCACTTTACCAATACTTGCCATCATCACCACACTACGACAAGATGATGCGGTGAGCATAGCATCTACTAACCCAAGAACAGAAGGGGCATCTATGATTACCAAATCATAATTTTCTTCAAATGCAGCCATCAATTGAATCATACGGGGAGAACTCAAAAGATGGGCAGGATCAGTCGGAGTTGGTCCGGCTGTTAAAATATCAATGTAAGACGACCCAGAGTAAGGAACACTGATATGATTAGGTAGATTAACTTCACTTTCTAATAAACTGGAAAGTCCTTGTTCATTGGGAAGATTTAACTGTTTGTGCAGATTAGGATCGCGTAAATTGGCATCAATTAGTAAAACTTTTTTATGGAGGCGAGCCGCACTCATGGCTAGACCCAATGCCAAGGCTGATTTACCATCATCTGGTAATGCGGATGTCACCATTAATGATCTTAGATCTGAGACTTTATTGAGCAGTTCAATATTTTTGTAAATGAGATCCAGTGATTCCCAACGGGGAGAAGATTGTAATACTTGAATTGTCCAAGGTGCGAGAACTTCTGGTTTGCCAAATGGCAATTTTATCATGGATTCTCTGGGTTTGGCAGGTGGCAATTTAGGAGTTGTTCCTAATAATGGGAGAGCAGCTTGTTTTTCTAATTCCGCAGTGGTATGTACAGCGTCATCAGATGCTTCACGAATAAAGGCAGCAACTCCTCCTAACATTAAACCAATTACTCCTCCTAATAAGAGATTTTGTCTCATATTAGGACCAGTTTGAAAACCTTCTTGTGGTTCTTCTACTACTTCCCAATTGAATCCACCTTTAGAAAGTTCTTGGCGTAATTTTTGTTCTGCTCTTAATAATTGTTCTAATCTTTCTCTGCTAAATTGTAGTTGAGGCAGAATGCGATTGTAATAAGCCAATAGAGAAGGAAACCGCTTGAGGTCGGCTTGTAATTCTTTCTCTTTGGCTGCTAAAGTTTGATCGCGGGCGGTTAATGCAACGATGGTTGTTTGGGTTTCTACTAATTGACTTGTGAGATTAAGATCAATTTGTCCCAGTTGTCCTTGTTCTAAAAGATTGTCTCCAGAATTAAAGGTAGGATTCGTCTTTTCTCCTAAAGTTCTGCTAACTTCTTTTTGTAAAAGTTGTTTTTGACTTTGCAGTTGTTCGTTTAATTTTTGAACGCTGGGAGTATCATCTGTGAAACGTAAACGTTCTTGTGCTAAAGCCAATTCTGTTTTTTGAATTTCATTGAGTAAGCCTTGGTAGCGGGTAGACTGACTCAGACGCGAAGAAACTAAGGCATTTTGTGGAGAACGGTTCAGTTGTGCTTGCAAAGATTTTTGCTTTGCTAAGGCCTCTTCATACTGGGAACGAGTTGTTTGTCGTTCCTGTTGGACAGTATTTAAAGCTGTTTCTACGGTTTTAGCTTGAGCATCTGGATCAATTAAATTTTGACTTCTGCGAAATCTTTGGAGATTTGCTTCGGAAGCGGTTACTTCGTCAGTAGCTTTTCTTAATTGATCTCTGATGACTTGTAAACCTTTTTGCAAGCGTGAATCCTGCTGTTGTTTATTGTATTCTAAATAAACTTGCTGAATTGTTTTGAGAACTTTTTGAGTTTTTTCTGGATCGTTATCAGTATAATCAACTTGAAATATTTTAGTAGCAACGTTATCCTCTGGAGTCTTAATTTGAGTGAGGACTAAGGATTTTTTTAAATCCATTACGGTTAAGTCTGGATATTCAGTTTTGAGTTTATCAACTGCTTTTTTAATCAGTCCAGAACTCTGCATCAAGTTTAATTGAGTAGCTGTATCTACCTCGATATTAGCATCAGTAAATTGACTTTCAGTGTTATCTGTTTCTTTCTTGCCTTGATAGTTAGGTTCTACTAACAGTTGCATGGTGCTTTTGAAGCTGGGTGGGGTTTTTAATGTAATGATGCCAGCAATAGCCGTAGAACTGAGCAATACTAATAATAACCAGGGAAATCTTCGCAGAATTACTGCAAACATTTGTCCATAACCTGGTTCTATTTCTGATGCTGGATTTATATTGGGATTTAGACTAGTTTGAACCACTTTTATTATCCTTATCTGCGATACACTACGCAAACACCTAAAAAATTAAATGAATTAGGGATGCACACCTCCAATACTGCAAGGCAGAATTAAAAATTAAAAAGCAAATTATATAAGCTTTCTAGGAACTTTTAATGATGATTTATTTTTGCCATGCTGCACTAGCTTGATCAATAACTTGCTCAACTTTACTAAAGAATGACTGTTCTGAGAAATTGCTAACAGCATGATTACGGATAGTTTCGTAATCCCAAGATATTCCTCCAGCTTCTAGTAAAGCTGCTTGTAAAGAGCATGGTGCTTGTCTTTTGAAAAACACACCTGTTTTACCTGGTATTTGAGTGTCTAAGACTCCTCCGGCTCCATAAGCAATGACTGGTGTACCACTGGCGTTTGCCTCGACTGGAACTAATCCATAATCTTCCAAAGCCGCAACAATAATTGATTTGGCTTTAGAAAATAAGTCTTTACGTTCTTTATCACTGACATGACCTAGAAATTGGATGTTGGGTAATGCCTGGGCTTTTAATCTTTCTTGTTCTGGTCCATCACCTGATATCAATAAGTTCCAGCCTAACCAATTAAAAGCTTCGACTATTATATCAAGACGTTTATAACTTATCATCCGCGCCGATGCCAAGTAGTATTCTTCTTTAGTATCGGAAAAGACAAAGTTGCTAGTATCAATTGGATAGTTAATGGCGATCGCTTGTTTGTGATAAATTTTTTGAATTCGTTGGGCAACAATACTAGAGTTAGCGATGTATAGATCGGGTTCTTGAGCATATTTCAGGTCTACATCTCTCATCATTTGAAAGATTTTTTCGATGAGAGGAGCAAAGTATCTATAGTCTCCGTATTCCCGTAAATATGTTTCTGTATCCCATAAAAAGCGGGTAACATTATGACAAAAACAAATATGTTTTGCTTGGGGATTTTTCCGTACTGCTTTGGCAAAACTGGTGCTACTGCTGATAATTAGGTCATAATCTTGGAGATCCAAGGAACGAAATGCGGGAAAATATAGCGGGGCTAACATCCGAAAATATTTGGTTGCACCAGGAATTTTTTGTAAAAATGTGGTGTTGATAATTCGCTCACCTAAATCAATACTTTTTTGTGGGTCGTATAATGAGGTGAAAATGTCAGCGTCGGGATACCGTTTACACAATAATTCAAATACGCGCTCTGCTCCACCGCGTTGGGTTAAGTAATCATGGACGAGAGCTATTTTCATTTTTTCTTTATAATTGGGTAAGTGATTATTGGTTTTAATATTTATTTTCTAGTAATTGAATTTTTAATGTTGTATTACTAGGTTGTATCAGTTGTTTTGTATCAATTATTTTATGTTGTTTAATAAGGGGTTGAATCATGTAAAACCTCGCAAGATTATGAAAATAATCTCTGTTATTTATTGTATATATGTGAATTCAGAGGTTAAATGAAAATATCAGGAAACCTCTGAATTATCTTGATGCTATAGCAGGAGTCAGGAGTCAGAAGTCAGGAGTCAGGAGTAAAAACCTGTTGTGGATGAAGTTGCATGAATACCTACGGTACGTTAACACGAACAATTCATATCCTAACCGCCTTGACGGTTGCTATTTTTGGAAAACTATTTTGTTAGTGCTAAAGTTTTCGCAGGAGCAAAATAAACTGTTTGTTCAGCGCGTAATTGATCACAAAGTCTACCTTCTGGTAGTTCCACGTCATCATAAGTGAGGACTTGATCTTTAGGAATATCACGCTTTAAACGACATCCTTGAGCTAGACCCATTGGGAGTAGGTTTTGTTGTTGCACAATTGGGGAATTTTCGCATTGTCCATAGGTCATGTAATAACCAATACCATCAAGGGTTGCTCCGGCTTGGAGGTCAATTTTGGCGGTGGTGACGACATCAACAACGGGACCGGCGATGGGTGCAAGCACAGCATCATGGAAGAGGACGGCACGGGCTACGGAGAGGGGAACTTCAAAATGGCATAGGTGATAGGGGGTGTAGAAGCTGTAGAGGGGGCCTTCACCGAGTTTATAAAGGTTGAGGTAATGGCGTTGTTTGGGGTCTTCGTGGGTGGCAAATACGAATACTCCTGGACCGGGTTTAGTGCCAACTACGTAATCAACGATACCGCCTAGTTCTTGGAGTTGGTCAATGTCGTACATTTTGGTCATTTCATCTACATGACCGCTGTAGTCATATCCCAACATCCCGCGCTTGGCTACTTTCATGCCTGTGCCGTTGGCGACTATGGCTTGCTCAAAGGAGATTTTTGTCCCATCGGCAAAGCTGGTTACCATAGCGGGATTTTGTCCCCAGCGTTGGGCAAAACCGGCTTGGGTGGTGGGGTTGCGGTAGGGGTCTTGTAAGCCTTTGATGTTGCCGCACAGGAGGGGTTTTAAACCGATGCTTTTGACAAAGCGGTAGAGGTTCATTTCTACCCCTGGTTGGTCGCCGTCACAGGCACTCAGGACGACTCCAGCGCGGTCTGCATGGACTTTGAGAATCGGTCCAATTGTACCATCTAGTTCGGCATTCATGAGAATGATATGCTTGTGATGAGCGATCGCACATATCACCAAATGAGCCGCGTATTCAATTGTCCCGGTGACTTCAATGATTGCATCTATGCCATCAGCTTCACACAGGAGCATGGCATCTTCGGTGATTGCATATTCATTTTGAGCGATCGCCTCTTCTAAATCAGCTAAATTAGCAACAATTTTGATATCTTCAATTCCTGCTTCTAAATAAGCTCGTTTAGCGTTATCAATGTGACGATTAGAAATAGCCACCAACTCCATTCCTGGCACAGAGTTGATAATTTGATTAGCAATTCCTCGACCCATAAAACCAGCACCAATCATGGCCACTTTAACTGGTTTACCTAATGCCGCCCGTGCTTGTAAAGCTTTATCAACAATAATCATGATTAAACTCCTATCAAACTAGATTCTAGTAAAGGCCAATTCCGATCTTTATCAGACATTTCTGTTGCACTCAATGGCCAGGAAATTTCTAAAATTGGGTCATCATAACGTAAACCCCGTTCATATCCAGGAGTGTAAAATTCACCCACTTGATATACAACTTCTGCACCATCTGTTAAAGCTTGATAACCATGAGCAAACATTTCAGGAACATAAAGGGCGCGACGATTTTCTGCACTCAGTTCTACACCAATATGCGCTAGATAAGTAGGAGATTCAGGACGCATATCCACAATCACATCATAAATAGCTCCTTGAGTACAACGAATTAATTTTGTTTCCGCGGCAGGGAGAGTTTGATAGTGCATTCCTCTCAATGTACCTTTTTTATGATTAAAAGAAAGGTTACATTGGGCAACTGTTGGTTTTAAACCATGAGCAATAAATTCATCAGCGCAAAAAGTCCGAGCAAAAAAACCACGAGAATCAGGCTTTTCTTCTAAGTCAATAATGAAAGCACCAGAGAGTTTAGTAGAGGTAAAAATCATGGTTATTTCGGAAGTTTTTTGAAGATAATAGAATGGTTTTGATTTTAGATGGCAAAATTCAGCAAATAAAACTGGCATGATCGTGGTTGATACCAATTATTCTGACTCCTGAATTTGTGCATTTTAGGTTTATACCTTTAATCCTAATTGGGGATTTATTTTGGGAAAGGTATCATCATGATATTGTGTACAAAGTTCAGGTCGTTTAGGAGATTTAGCCGTGTATGTGAAAAATATAGTTGACCGTTCTTGGGTTCTTACAGTCCCATGATGTAGAATATTTCTTACATCGGCAAAAATCACAGTTCCAGCTTTACCAGGACATGACTTCCAAGCTGATTTAGGAATGACTTTCATCATTTTATCATCGTTAATTCCCAAAAAATTAACCCGCCATAATTCATAATCAACTTGATAATTTTTAACTTGCTCTAAAGCATTAGTAGGTAGTGGAATATATTCAAATGGTCCATGTTCTTCAGTTACATCATTTAGATAGATAATGACTTTAATCATCCGTCTATCTTCAGAATCTTTATGCCATAGTAAAGTTTCCGATTGTTTTTCATTAGGAAAGTCTTTCCGCACATGAACACCATGAAAAGCGATAGGCAACCCTATATAATGCTCAATGATATTTTGTAGTCGGGATTCCATTCCCCAAGTAAAAAATTCCGGTAAATCTGTAACCGTATAAATTTGTGGTAACTTGTATCCTGCATGAATATCTCTAGGATTTACCATCCTATCAGTACAACTATTAGCAGTAGCTAACATTTTAGCCGTAGATGAAAAACCTAAATCTTCCAAAGATGTGATGTAAACACCTGATTTTTTTAAAGTATCAACAATCAATTTATCTTTTGCACTAATAGCAGGTAAATTTTCGCCATGATGCCAAAGTGATACTCGATAATTCAACTCAGAACTTACAGTTGAAATTTTGTTAAGCATGACAGAAATTTCCTTCCTCGTTGAACCTAATTAACTTGTTTAGATAACTCTGGTTTGGGAAAAGTATGATCCCAATATTGAGTACAAAGTCCCGGTCGTTTTGGCGGGTTAGCTGTATCCCTCCCAATCAAAACTTATTTTGTCCAAACAATTGCTGATTTATCCCTTATAGTTTCTGACTTCTGAAGTCGTTGTCCTCTCCAGTTCTGCTTCCGCTACTTTAAGTTCTCTCATTGGTATTAATTCTAATGCTGCTACACTAGCTAAACCTAAAAAAGGAACTACTGTCTTAATAGCCGATATAGGCCATCTTCTCATCGCTCCTAAAAAAACTTTCAGGTCTACTTCATGGTAGTTTTGTAAAAGCATCTGACAACAATATGCTTTAGAATAACCAACTTGCTCAAGTTTTAAAATAACTTCAGGTATATGTTGGTATTGCATTAAAAGTGCAGACTTCGGTTCTTTTTGCCAATAACTAACACCAACAATACATTCTAAATAGATATCTTTAGTCACAATTACTTTGCCATTAGCAGCACAATAACCGGCTAAATACGCTAAAGATATCCAATTATTACTAGCAGTTGGCCAAATTTGGAGAGCGCGTTTAATTAAATCAGCACGATATACTGTAGCAGTTAGAAAAATTACTGCTCCTACACTTTTAGTAAAACAATGTTCAAATATTGCTTTACCATCACCTTCACCATCTTCTGTATCGGCATCAAACCAGCGATTACCAAATATTTTTGGTGGATGTACTGGTTCACCAGTAATTTTGTTTCGACCAGAAAAATTCAGAAACAATAATGATAAATCATCAATATTTTTAATTTTATCCATCACATAGGCAACTGCTCTTTCCTGAATTGGATCATCATCACCAATTGTCCAAACATACTTGGTTGTGGCAGAACCTAGGCAATGAAAAATATTTCGCATTACGCCTATGTTTTCAGGATTTTTATTAGATTTGAATGTGATGTTTTTGAGAATACTTTGCCATTTACTAATAATAGATTGAGTATGATCCGTAGAACAATTATCAGAAACTAAGATTTCACACTCTGATTCAAATCCTTTAATAGCTTGGGACAACCAAGTTAATTGTTTATCTAGTAACTCGGCTCGATTGTAAGTAGGAATAGCAATAGTTAGTAGTTTGTTCATAATTTTTGATGCGAAAATATTTTAGATGGTTAATAGAAGAGGATTTTATCTTTTATTTAATTACTTATTCGTGAGATATCTATTGCTGATTTTTTCTGATTAAAGTTCAGCTGATAGATAAATTTACCTATTAATTGTAAGTAAGAAATTATAATATTTGTTGCTAAAATAGGCCATCTTCTAAAAGCACCAAATAATATTTTCCAATCACTCAGTTTGAAAATATTTTCTAGAATCATTCCTTGACAAAATTTAGCAGAATATCCTAAATTTAACAATTTTAGATAAATCTCTGGGATGTAGACATATCGCATCATTAATGACCAGCGAGGATTTTCTTCTAGGGAACTAGCGTGCATTGTACATTCCAAATAATTATCTTGAGTAACAATGATATTTCCATGAGCCGCACAAAATCCGGTCCAATATGCTTGGGATGCTAAATTTTTACAAGAAGTAGTCCAGTTTTGCAAAGCTTGTTGCACAAGTTCGGTATTATAAATGGTAGCTGTCATGAATAGTACGCCACCAAAACTGCCTTGTAAATACCTTTGAAATACAGGTTTACTATCAACAATAATTTCATCACTATCGCTAGGAAACCAGTGTTCTACCAAAACTTTATTTGTGTTTTTATCTCGTCCACAACAGTTGAGAAACATCAGTGATAAACTGGGATTCTCTTTAATTTTATTGACGACATAACCTAGAGTTCTTTCCTGAATTGGATCGTCATCTCCCACTGTCCAAATATATTTACTACCAGCAGCTTGAAGACAAAAAGCAATATTTGGCATTAACCCTATATTTTCCCGATTTCTATTCACTATAAATACAGTATTACTAAAAGCAGGTTGCCATTTTTTCAAAACTCCTGGTGTATTATCTGTTGAGCAGTTATCCGAAATAATAATTTCACATTCTGATTCAAAACCTTTGATTGCTGTTGCTAACCAAGCCAGTTGTTTATCTAGTAAAGCGGCGCGATTGTATGTAGGAATAGCAATAGTTAGTAACTTTTGCATTTCTGGTATAATGATATTATTTGGTGTCTAAAAAAGGCTTTTAAATCGAATATCTTGAATTAAGAAAATTCAATTTAATCCACCTTGATGCAATAATGTTCGGTTAAGGAAATGTAGAAATGTAGGTTGAGTTGACGCAAGGAAACCCAACAAAATTATTAATCATGTTGGGTTTTGCTGTCGCTCAACCCAACCTACAATATTTTCGGAATAAATTAATAATTTTCCTGTTTGTTCCAGAAGAAATCTTTGTCAATTTGTTCTGTGCGAATTAGATATTCTAATTGTTTCAAACGGGTGAATCCTCTAGACAAGAAAGTATCTTCATTCATATCAATTTGCTTAAACAAACTAAATAGTTGACTAGCACCAGTTTGAGCATTCCAATCACACTTGAATCCGGGGAGAATTGTGTTGATCTTTTCAAAAGATACTCGATAACTGCGATTGTCTGAACCGTTATTACCAAAAGATAATTGACAACCAGGGAAAACATCGGCAACAATTTCTGCTATTTCTTTAACTCGGTAGTTATTGCCTGTATCACCAACGTTAAAAATTTCATTGTGAATAATATCTCTGGGCGCTTCCAAGGCACAAACAATGGCTTTACAAATATCTAAGGCGTGAACTAATGGCCGCCAAGGTGTACCATCACTGGTCATTTTAATTTCTTTTGTAGTCCAAGCTAACCCCGCCAAGTTGTTTAAAACAATATCAAATCGCATTCTGGGAGAAGCACCAAAAGCGGTCGCATTCCGCATGAAAGTAGGGGAGAAATCATCATCAGCTAATGGTTGTAAATCTCTTTCTACTAATGTTTTACATTCGGCGTAAGCTGTTTGTGGATTCAGAGAAGATTCTTCTGTAATATCGCCTTCACTAGCCACACCATAAACACTACAGGAGGACATATAAACGAAGCGGCGGACACCTACTGATTTTGCCAAATTAGCTAGGCGAACTGAACCAAAATGATTAATATCATAAGTAATTGTGGGGGATAATTGTCCAGTAGGATCGTTGGATAATTCTGCCATGTGAACAATAGCATCTACGCCTTCTAAATCTTCGGGATTGATATCACGAATATCTTTATTTAGGGTTTTAGCTGTGATGTTAGTGCCGTTATATAGCCAACCAACTTTATAAAATCCAGTATCAACTCCCAGAACTTCATGTCCTTTTTGCATTAATAAAGAAGGCAATAAAGAACCAAGATAACCTTCTGTGCCAGTTACTAAAATTTTCATGATTGTTAAAACTTTTGAGGTAGAAAAATATGTTGTTGCTTGAAAAATCCGCAGATAAAATTCTCTTTCCTTACTCTCTGCGCCTCTGCGTGTTAGCGAAGCAGGGCGAAGCCTGATAAAAAAATGTAGTTCATTCTACGAAGAGACTAAACTGTGCAAATGAGTAGGTTCTGGTATTTGCTTAACTATAGCTTTACCAATTTCTAAGGAAGAAGTTGCAGCGGGTGAAGGTGCATTGCAAACATGAATGGAATTATCACCATTAACGATTAAAAAGTCATCTACCAGAGAACCATTATTCATTAATGCTTGAGCGCGAACTCCTGCATGGGTGGGAATTACATCTTTTGCTTGAATTTCGGGAATTAGTTTTTGCAAACTTTTGACAAAGGCTGCTTTACTAAAGGAACGAATAATTTCTTGAATTCCTTCGTCGGCGTGTTTTGCTGCTAGTTTCCAAAAGCCAGGATAGGTGATAACTTCGGCAAAATCTCGCAAGTCAAAGTCGGTTTTTTTGTAACCTTCACGTTTGAGGCTTAGAACTGCATTGGGACCCGCGTGAACAGTGTTATCAATCATCCGGGTGAAATGCACGCCGAGAAAGGGGAAATCTGGATTAGGAACTGGGTAAATGAGAGTTTTCACCAAATAGCGTTTTTCGGGGGTAAGTTCGTAATATTCACCGCGAAAGGGAACGATTTTAGCTTCAGGATTAGCTTTACCTAATTTTGCAATGCGATCGCTATGCAATCCGGCACAATTAATTACAAATCGAGTTTCAAAACTGCCATTGTTAGTTTCTAATACCTGATTTTTGCCACTGCGGACAATTTTCAAAACTTGTATGTTAAGACGTAAATCTCCCCCTTGATTGCGAATTAATTCCGCATATTTTAAACAAACTTGTTTGTAATTAACAATCCCTGTACTAAATACCTGAACTCCACCCACACAACTCACATGAGGTTCAATTTCTTTAACTTCTTCTGAACTGATTCTTTTAACAGGAATGCCGTTTTCTAACCCGCGTGTGTAGAGATTTTCTAAGCGAGGTAATTCTTGTTGATTACTGGCAACAATTACTTTACCACAAACTTCATGATCAATATCATATTTCTGGCAAAATTCTACCATTGAACGGCTACCATCACGGGAAAATGTAGCCTTAAAGCTTCCCGGTTTATAGTAAATACCGGAATGAATGACACCGCTATTATTACCAGTTTGATGAAATGCCCATTGGCTCTCTTTTTCTAACACTAATATTTTAGCATGAGGATAACGCTCTCCTAAAGCCATTGCAGTGGAAAGTCCAACTATTCCCCCACCAATAATTGCAAAATCGTACATTAGTAATCTTTCCCCAATCCAATATCTAAAATCTCAAATCCAAAATTGCTATTACCAAACTTGCCAAGGAGCTTTACCATTTTTCCATAGATCCTCTAGATAGTTTTTATCTCTTAATGTGTCCATTGGTTGCCAAAAACCATCATGTTTGTAAGCCGCTAACTGTTCTAAGTCAGCTAACTTTTCTAATGGTTCTTTCTCCCACACAGTTGAACTATCAGCAATAAAATCAATTACCTGTGGTTCTAGAACAAAATAGCCACCATTAATCCAAGCACCATCACCTTCCGGTTTTTCTTTAAAACTGGTGATTTTAGTTTGTTCTTGTCCTAGAGAAATTGCTCCAAATCTTCCTGCTGGTTGCACTGCGCTGAGTGTTGCTAATGTCTTTTGTTCTCGATGGAATTTAATTAATTCTGTAATATTAATATTACTTACACCATCACCATAGGTGAAACAAAAGGTTTCATTCCCAATATGTTCACGAACTTGCTTTAAACGTCCACCTGTCATTGTATTATCACCTGTATTTACCAAGGTGACGCGCCAGGGTTCAGCATATCCAGAATGGACATTCATTTGATTAAATCGCATATCAAATGTCACGTCTGACATATGTAAAAAATAGTTGGCAAAGTATTCTTTAATGATGTACCCTTTGTAACCGCAACAAATAATGAAATCATTAATACCATGAGCAGAGTAAGTTTTCATTATGTGCCAGAGAATTGGCTTACCACCAACTTCAACCATTGGTTTGGGTCTGATACTGGTTTCTTCACTTAACCTTGTACCCAGACCTCCTGCTAAAATTACTGCTTTCATGTAGTTACCTCAAAAATTTGCACGTGGATGATAATTTCAATTGATGGAAATGAAGAGAATGCACAATGATGGTAAAGGAATTAAATAATTTTTCTTTCTCTTTATTAGGTAGATAAACATAATTTAACTGTTATTTTCTAGAAAATCATAAAGAATAAGTAAATTAAGATATTTTATCTGTAAAATATTTATAGTAGGAGTCAGGAGTCAGAATAAGAGAGAAGAAGAAGGAATAAGGAAGAAGGAAAAGAAAAAGAAGAAGAAGTCTTTTTATGTTTGTCTTTTTTCGTGAATTTTGTGCCTTATTCAAGCTACATTCCGCTATAGTAATTTTAATCACAAAAACAAAAACCCCCAATTTCTTAATGAAGTCAGGAGTGAATTTTAACTATTATTTTTTACAGATTATTCACACTTTAGATGATTTTAATTCCTTCATTCTTCATTCTTCATTCTTCATTCTTCATTCTTTATTCTTCATTCTTTATTCTTCATTCTTCTTTCTTATTCTGACTCCTGACTCCTACTAAATCAATTACTTTGTCTAGTGAGAATTGTGTTAGATAATAAACTATCACATTTATTAGCAACAACGATACAAATACTACTCAAGGACTGTTGATAATTATCCATATCATTTTGCTCCAAAGAAACTTTAGCGGCTGTTTCTAAATCCGCAACTGCTTGAACATGATTTTTGTCAGCTATACCTTCTCCATATTGTGCTAGTTCATAGTAAGCCATCCCACGTCTTAGATAACCTTTAGCCAATCGGGGATTAAGTTTTATTGCTTCAGTAAAATCAGCGATCGCCTGTTTATATTCTGTTGCATAATTACTACTGTATTGCGCCATTTGATAACGAACCAAACCCCGTTGAAAGTAAGCATCTATTTTAGCTGAATTGAGTTTAATGGCTTCCGTAAAATCAGCAATTGACTTTTGGTATTCTGGAAAAGAATTATTTATATATTTAGTAGTTTCAAATCGAACAATACCCCGTCTGATATAAGCTTCTGCATCAGTTTTATCTATACTGATGGCAGCATTAAAATCAGCGATCGCTTGTTTGTATTCTTTATCAGGATCACTACTATAATCAGCCAGCATATAATAAGCATTACCGCGACTTATATAGGCTTTCACTTCTTGAGGATTCAACTTCAAAGCTTGGTTATAATTAGCTAATGCAGCTTCATAATTATTTAAATTATATTGGGCATTACCCAAATTTATATACCCCTTGGCTGATTGGGGATTCTTTTTAATAGCTTCGGTAAAATTGACCACTGCTTGTTCATAATCTTGTTGATGATAAGCAGTATCACCGCGCTGGTAGTAATCCGCAAAAGAAAGACTTGGCAGATCAGCAGTTTGATTAGGTGTACGAGACATCAAACTTTGTTGAGTGTAAGGATTTTGGGAAACAAAAGGACGGGTAAATTTAATCATTACATCCAAATAGCCCAAAAGACCCAATCCCATCACCCCAAAAATCACACCATATAACTTCCGATTTAATTTTTGACCAGCGGGAGGATGATAAAACTGCTGGTTAGCTATAGGTTGCCAATGATACACCGGATAATTTGGTCTTAATGGCTGAGTAATGCGGGGAGTGGGAATATGGCGACGTTTAGACGGTTTTTGGCGTGGTTGTAGATGTTGTTTAGAAGCGATCGCCACCAATGACGGAAATGGATCTCTCCCACCCAATCTTTTAGTCCGCTCACACCAAGGACACTTATCCAAATGATTATGATAAAGATGCTGAAGATTCACCTGACAAATCATTAAACTCTCCTCCACCGCCGTTAAAGCCGACAACCAAGTTTGAGCATTAGGGCGTAACCAAGGTTGATCATGACCATCCTCAAAACAACGCACAAATAAATCCCGCAAACTAGGATGAAGCAGATTCCAGCTAGGAGAAATAGGCGTTGGTAGATAGGGAACTTGTTTCTTTTGACTATAGGTAAAATGTCCAGAAAGAATCCTCCCTTGGTAGGTTGGAGGATCTACCGCCCCTTGAAATATCCCAGAAAATGGGTGAGTTCCTTCCATTAACAACTGAAAAATCAGCACAGCCAACCCAAATAAATCATGATGAATTTCTCGATCATAGTCCGCAAAAGTTTTATTCTGTAATTCTGGAGGCGTATATTCAGGCTTACCCACAGAACAACGATAAACAACATTCTGCAACGGTTCCGTCACTTGAAACGAATCCGTATCCACCAACGTCACCAAAGCCGTATCACTCACCAAAATATTCGACTCATTCACATCACCAACACAGTATCGGCTGGCGTGCAAAGCCGCAAAAGCCGCAGCCAGATTCCGGGCAGTTCGCAACAAATATTGATAATTAAACAAAGGGCAATGTTGTCGGCGAATCCCTGGATTATAAAAATCCATAATTGGTCGCATTCCCCGAATTCTGGGCATCACAAAGCCAACGACCTTACCGCTACCATCCGCCGCTTGCAATAATTCCTGTGGCCAAGCAATAGAAATATGCCCTAAATTATCCGTCGGATTCACAGGAGGATTAGCAAGCATCGCCCGCAGTTTTTGGGCATAAGAGACAGTTGGTTTATGATAGATTTTCGCTACCAAGTTCTCATCCGACGGAACTGCATAGATACAAGCCTCACCACCATGTCCCACACTGACAGAGAGGTTGAGAATTTCCGGGCTAGGAAGATGACGTAGTACCTGCATGGCAGAATAAAGTTTATATGAGGTGATTGGAATCCGTCAAAGGTTCAGACACTCAAGAGTATGGCTAATACCATACTGTCTTTAATCCCTAATGACTATAAATTATGAGTTAATAAATGCAGCCAAAATTAAAGTTAAATCATCATCAGTGCGCTGAGTAATCTTATCAGAACTTAAAAACCGCATTAAATGTTCTTTTGCTAATATTCTATCTTCAGCATTTGCTACAAACTCAAATAAAGGAAAAAAGAAAGGTTTGTGAGGTTCACCAACAATCATATTCAAAGCTAACATTTGTAAACCATCAGTTAGAACACCCACATTAACAATCTCATCCCGGCATATTTTAAATTGTGCTGTCTCCAAAGCAACAAGAGACGTGAGAAAAGTTGTTTGATTGATATATTCGCCATTGCTAGGAATGGTTAATGCTATCAAATTACCCATACCATTTTTAGCCACAGCCAAACCATCACCAACCTGCCCTACAGCCACAATTTCTGGTGTAGCAATCATCAGAATCAAGGTAGTTGCTAAATCATGAGGTTGATTATTACAAACATCCGCCTCAGTTTCTATAGCCTTGCGGGCTACTAACATAGCATCAGTGAGCAAATAACGCAAAACATCATCATTAGCCAGAGAATCACTCGTAATCTCTTGGCGAGAAAGATGATCTATGGCCGTTTCCACCGCAATCATTGATCCCACCTTTCCTAGTTTAGCAGAACCCGCACCATCTGCCGCTGCTATCACCAACACATTATTAGCCAATAGCTGCCAATGGTGAGCATCCTGACAAAGTTGCTGGTTTTTTGAATGACTAGTCCCACATACAGAAGCAGTCACTATCCGCCATTGAGAAATCTCTTTTGATGTATTCATATAATTTGTTTTCCACAGCTAGTTCAGTTTAAACAACAAGCTGCAATTTTCATTAAACAGATCCCCAACCAATTGGTGGTAGTGCTACCTGTTCATCTACCTGAGAATGAGACACCGCTGACATACTCGCAGACAGCCAAACAAACATCTCAATAAAATTCAATCCTTTTAATTTTAGGGGACTTCGTACAGCAATTTGACTTAATCGGCTCATATTCGCATTCTCTACGCCCACCGTAAAGAACGCCACCCGCTTATTAGACTCATCCCCTTGCAGTCTTTGGGCGGCTTGTTCAACAACATGATCTAGTTCACCCTGGGGTTCACCATCAGTAATCATAAACACCCAAGGACGGTAATAAGCAATACCATTCGTCCGATATTGGGATTTGCGTTCTTGAATAATATCCAAAGCCTTATGAATAGCCGAACCCATAATTGTTAACCCCTGGGCTGTGAGAATCGGCGGGTTGAATTTATCAGCAGTTACAAAGTCCTGGACAACATTAACATTACTATCAAATGTAATAATAGCTACTTCTACCCTTCGGGATGCTAAGGAATTTTTAACCAGTTCATCCTTTAAACTCAACAAACCTTGATTTAAAGCTTCGATTCGTTCTCCTTGCATCGAGCCAGAAGTATCTAGCAATAACACGCATGGACAACGGGGTTCGGGATTTTCCGCAAATTCTACAACTTCGTCAAGATTAAATGTATCAATCATAACTTTTTGTGTTATGTTATAGTCCAAAGTCTTATTTTCCTTTTACTGAAAGTATATAGTTTTTGGCGCTAGTATGACTAAAATTATGGTATTTTGCGGGAGATACTGGGATTTTTCCGTAAATATATTGACTTGGGGCAATTTTACTAAATGTCTCTCCCACTCCTCATTACCACTTAGTCACTGGTAATTTATGAGGCCATTTAATCTTACTGATTGTCAAATGTCTACCATAATTGAACTTTGCCAAAATTAAAATGCCAGAATTCAGGAGTCAAACAACCTCAATACCTAACTTTTGACCTAGATTCTCCAGTCTGTTGAGTTGCCATCTGCTGTAATAATCAATATATACATTTACCTCCATAAATTTTTAAAGATTCTATGTGGGATTTAAGTCTGTCTTTGGGTAAATCAATTCATGATTGTTAAATCCAGCAAAAGTAAGAAGATCCGGCTGAAAACTGACGAATTTAAATTACCAAAAAAATCTCAGCATACTCAATAGTATCACTATATAGTTAATCAAGATGAAATAGCGACAAAATATGACAAAACAGAGATTTTTATCCACACCAATGATAAAAAATCAAAATAAAAAACTACAAAAACTGTTACATTCAACCCAGGAGGATAATTCTTAAAAAATGTTTTTCATTGATATTCATCATTTAACAACTTGTGATCATGACTATATTTCCAGGTGATATCATATTGCAGCCTGATATTTAATCTTTTCCCATAGTATGTTGATGTATCCGCCCAAAAAATTGTAAAAATATGAAAAATACTGGCACATTTACCAAGTTATCACCCCAAGGTTTATTAAGACAATTAAGCAATTGTTATGAAACTACCCGTTTGCAAGCACATAGTAACTATGTATCTTGGTTGATATATATAGAACAAGGAAAAATTATCTATGCGACTCATTCAGTAGAACCCTTTGATAGATTAGAACGACAAATGCGTCGTCTCCATTCACAAATTCCTTTAGTTGATAATGAAGTGCGTGTACAAATGCGCTTGATGTTTGAACCTGAGGATAATCATCATTTACCTAACCAAATTCCCGAATATGAAGCGATTAATTGGCTAGTTAATGAACAACATCTCTTGCTTGATCACGCAACATTACTGATTCAAGAATTAGTTAAAGAAGTAATTGAATCATTTCTCCTCATTGAAACAGGTGATTTTGAACTAACAGAACCACTGGGAAATTTTACCAAACTTTCTAAGTTAGATGTTAATGATATCATCGAAAAATGCCAAAATCAGTTACAAAATTGGCGGTATCTTGGTAGATACATATCTTCTCCCTATCAGCGTCCATATTTGTTAGTTAGTAGCAAATTTCAGGATAAAAGATTACCACCACTCAAAGAAAATATTACCAATTGGATGAATGGTTTTAGCTTGCGTCATCTAGCGATTATTATGAATCAGGATGAGTTGCAACTAGCTTTAAGTTTATACCCCTATATTGTTAAGGGTTCGATAGTATTACATGAACCAGATCCCCCATTTGATAAGTTACCAAAAACTTGTGGAAGTTCATTACTATTTTCTGAAGATAGTACAGAGTTAATTAGGGGTAAATTATTTGTTGCGGATGTAGCACCCAGTCAAGATTCTTCTCCAGAAACTCCAATTATTTCGCAGAATCATCTGGCGGTTCAACAGCTAGTACCAAATGTTGCTGATTTACCTCCAGAGGATTTTTCACCTGAAGTTGTTAATAATAACATAGAAGCCGATTCACAAAAAGTCAAAATCAATACGAGAATTACCCAAAAGACTTACAAAATTATTTCTGTAGATGATAGTCCTACAATTCTCAAGGAAATCAGTCGTTATTTGGAAGATGAGAATTTTACTTTGGTGACTATTAATGAACCAGTGAAAGCAGTTATGTCAATTATTAGACATAAACCGGATTTGATTTTACTGGATTTGAATATGGCGGGAATTGACGGTTATGAACTATGTAAAATTATCCGCAATAATTCCATGTTTAAAACTATTCCCATTATTTTTGTGACTAGCAATAAGGGAATTATAGATAAGGTAAAAGCGAGATTTGTCGGTGCGTCTGGATACTTAACTAAACCTTTTACCCGCGCTGAGTTGCTGAAAATGATCTTTATGCACTTGGCATAATTCAGAACGTAGGGGCGCAGGGCTTGCGCCCAGTCAGCAATTAGCAATATACTTTTGAAAGTGTTGGGTAACATACTCAAATAAACTCAACCTACGGTTACTTGAGAAATATAAGTTTTTCAAATAGACATTTTCGTAAATTTGGTAAAGTTGATGTTTGTTGAGAATAAGTAGTCTATATTCTCAACTTTATTGATAATGTTGTTAATAAGTTAAGGCAAATAGGTTTTTACAGGATTGATAAGTACCCCTTGACTTTTTGTGCTATTATTATGGATATAATTTGCTTCGGCTTTTTTGTTTTTTTGACTTAGCTACAAGTTTGTATGGTGTTGGGTTTCCTTGTGTCAACCCAACCTACTATAAAATTAGTTGAAGCGGATAAGTTGCAACTTCTATGCTGCTTCCCTCAACGGGGTGGGGGCAGAGATTTCTGGAAACGGTAGGGAAAGCTGTTCGGGTGATGGTGCTGGTGCTTCCTGTAATACCGTTACTTCAATATTTACACTAACTAAATAACTACCTGTATCTGCACCTACGGCTTCAGAAATTATTTTAGCTATATCTGGACGTTTTGCCGTTAAAGGATCACGGATAATACAACGATCCCATTCATGCTTGGCGGTGGGGTTAAGATTGAGAATATAATGCTTCATCATAGGTGTAGTCCTTAAAATCCCTATTCCATAAGTCTTTCCAGGTTTGAAGACTATTTTGATAGTATAGTACAAATTTACTATATTAACAAGAGGACAATAAAAATCTACCCTGTTTGATTTTATACTCTAAACAGGGCAGTGGTGGATTTTGGATTTTGGATTATTGGTTCTTCCGTACCTGTTATGCCAAATATGAGTTTATTTACCCCATCACCCATATAAATAAAGGGTTTCATTGTTTTTGATGCCAAATTTATATCAAATTCACCGATGAATTAACGTAAAATCCTTACGGTATAAGGATTTTAGGGGTTCACAAAATTATTTAGCATAGTAAGTACCGAAGAACCGGATTATTTTACAATTACCAATTACCAATCACCAAATTATCTAACTTTCGGTTTCACAATCAGGAACACCTTCTCTAAATACTCGACTTGCTAAAATATCTACTGCTTCAATGGTAATTAAATCCTGTTTATTTAATTTTTTCCCACTACTTAATAAACGATTTGCTTGACGTAATCTTGCTCTATCTATAGCATTTCTGACACTGCGGGCATTAGCAAAATGAGCCATTGTTTTACGTTTAATTAAATATTCCCGAAAGGCTTTTTCGGCATCTGGACTAAAACAATAGTTTTGTGCTTTGACTATAGATTGGGCAATAATCATCAAATTGTCAACGCTATAATCATTAAATTCGATGTGTAACCCAATGCGAGAATTCATGCCGGGGTTACTATGGAAAAAATGCTCCATTTGCGTTTTATACCCAGCGAGAATGACTACTATATCATCTCGTTGATTTTCCATGACTTGCATGAGAATTTCAATGGCTTCTAAGCCAAAATCTCCAGGATGATCTGGACGATATAATGTATAGGCTTCATCTACTAATAAGACACCACCCATAGCATTATTTAAAACTTCTCTGGTTTTGGGTGCTGTTTGACCAATACCTTGACCTACTAAATCATCTCTGGTTACTAACATTACGTTTTCTCTACGTATATATTCTAAACGATAGAGAATTTCTGCCATCCGCATGGCTACTGTGGTTTTACCCATGCCTGGATTGCCTAAGAATGTCATGTGTAGACTAGGCGCACCTGCATCCAATCCTAAGCTTTTGCGAATGCGATCAACTAGTAATAAAGCTGCCATTTCTTTGATTTTGTTTTTGACGGACTTTAATCCGACTAACTCTTGATCTAATTTATCAAGAATTTCTTGAATATGAGATTCCTGAAAAGCACCTTCTAAATCAATCTCTCTGTCGTCGTTGATGGCAATAACTGTCTCTGTTTCTAAAAGCTGTTCACTCATGACTATCACCTCTGGGAGTGCTTTTAATGATAGCTGTGAATAGGGAAATATAAAATAATTTAATTCTAATGCTAATGATATATATTTTCTAATTATCAATTGCTGAATGGAGTGATAAGAAAAATCTAATTGTAGGGGTGGGATGTAGATGTAGATCCCTAACTTCTGACTTAAATTAGGATAGAAGCAAGAAGTCGGGGATATGTCAAAATTCAGTAACCCAGTTGGCTTGTTGGGGTACGGGAATATAAATTCCGGCTGCGTCTAAGGAGATTTTGAGACGACGACGGTATTCTCTGGCTACAGTCCATTGCTTGAGGGGCTGAGTTTTGATTAAGACGCGAATCATGACACCGCGATCGCTAAAATGTTCTACTCCTAAAACATTAGGCTTTTCCAGAATTTGATTTTGCCAGTCAGGATCTTGACTCATCTCTAAACCCACATCTTCAATTAACTTCAAAGCTTTGTCTACATCGGCTTGATAAGAAACCGGAATACTCAAATCAGCCCGTGACCAGCGGCTGGAGAGATTAGCTACAATCTTGACTTCACTATTAGGAATGGTAATTAAGCGCCCTTCTGAATCTCGAACTTGAGTCATTCGCAGATTCAACTTTTCCACTAAACCACCTACAGTGCCGACGGTAATCATATCACCCAGGGCATATTGATCTTCAAAGATAATCAGAAAGCCGTTAATTGCATCTTTGATTAAGTTTTGGGAAGCGAGGGATATAGCCACACCTACTAAACCCGCACCAGCTAAAAGCGGAACGATATCTATCCCCAAGGATATCAAAGCTAGTAAGCTACCTGCACCAACGAAAATAATCGTAGTGATACTTTTAGTTACGCCGGAAAATGTGGATATTCTCAACTGCAAGCGTTCGGATGTTTCTGGAGTTAATAAAGCCCCACCACTAACTATCGTTGAGGTGAAATGATCTATTAAGGCATAGGTAAACCGCACAGCTACATAAGTTCCCACAGCCACAATCGTTAACTTGATGGGAATTTGGGCAATAGTGAGAATCCCGATTTGTAAGGCTCGTGTGTAGGGAAATAGTCCTAAAATGATTAAACTACCGCTACCCCAAATCCCTGCTTGTGCTGTTTGAAATAGTCTGGTTTTGACTTCTTGAAGATGCTGCTGGTGTTGTTGATTTAATAGTGTGGTGATTGATGCAATATTGGTGGATATGG
This sequence comes from Dolichospermum compactum NIES-806, assembly GCF_002368115.1. Classification (NCBI taxonomy): domain Bacteria; kingdom Bacillati; phylum Cyanobacteriota; class Cyanophyceae; order Nostocales; family Aphanizomenonaceae; genus Dolichospermum; species Dolichospermum compactum. The sequence goes on from NZ_AP018316.1 coordinate 1,024,215, forward strand.
AGGGGATAGAATCGGCTGCATTCTTGCGTAAATGCTTTTGCCAACGTCTAACACCCCAACTGATGATGATCATTGCCAGTGTCCCCACAGCAGCAATTTCACCTTGCTGAATTAAAGACTTTGTTTGTCTTTCTTGTTTGGCTTGTTGCAGATGTTGTTGCAACCCATCACTAATTTGATTGGCTAATGTTAATGGGTTTACCTGTCCAGCATCTTCGTATGTGATAGTCATCAGGTATTGGTCATTCACAAAAATAGTCGGTAATCCTTTAACTGTCCGATTCTGGACTTTAAGTTCTGTTGCAGATGTCTGTAAGTAATTATGGGTGATATCCTGTAAATTCTGTTGAATGTTTTGAAAACGTTCGGGAAAATTGGTTTTTGATGCGGTGATGGTAAATAAAGGACGACCATCTAAATAAATCCAGCCAGATGTCATTTTATCATCTACCTTATTCGTTGAACCACTGGGAGTCGGTAGAAAAGGTAAAGGAGAAAACTGGGCTGTGGCTTTGGTGACAGAACCGATGGTAATTACCATTGTCCCTGCTACCGCTAAAAATCGAAGTATCACTAAAATACCTCCTTGTGTGATTGAAGGCTTCCATACCCGTCCGGAACTTAAGTTCCGGGCTAATAGCTAAAGTAAACTAAAGTTTACTAAGTAATTTTTGGTTTCCTTACTTAGTCATCTTGAGATGACTTTTGCTATCAGACTGGGAATTAATTCCCAGTTGGGTTGTCGGTTTTACCTGAAGTTGATACCAATGGGAATAGGGGAAGAATTAATATCCTGTCGCCTATGTCCTAAAGTCGTTGCTATATTCTTACCAGAGAATGATGAAAAAAGAAAAAGCCCGATCTAGTGTTGACACCGCTCATATCAGAGGTGAAGCTAGTTCACAGGACTTAGGGACTAGCTGACTACTAATTCTCAGAAAATATGGCTAGTAATGAGAAAAGCTTGTTAAAGTACGTAAAGGTTTATAGACCTGTTTCATTTTTTAGAGGATAATTTTAATGACTGCAACCACTCCCAGATTAAAGCACGAGGTTAAAGACCTCGGACTCGCTCCCTTGGGAAGACAACGCATTGAATGGGCTGGAAGAGAAATGCCCGTATTGAAGCAAATCCGCGATCGCTTTGAGAAAGAAAAGCCCTTTGCTGGATTGCGTATTTCAGCTTGCGCCCACGTCACCACAGAAACTGCACATTTAGCGATCGCCCTCAAAGCCGGTGGTGCTGATGCAGTTTTAATTGCCAGTAACCCCTTATCAACTCAAGATGACGTAGCTGCGAGTCTTGTAGCTGATCATGAAATTTCCGTATTTGCTCAAAAAGGCGAAGATGCCGCTACATATAGCCGCCACGTGCAAATTGCCTTAGATCATCGCCCCAACATCATTGTTGATGACGGTAGCGACGTGGTAGCAGAATTAGTTCAACATCGTCAAAAACAAATAGCTGATTTGATTGGTAGCACCGAAGAAACCACAACTGGTATCGTGCGGTTACGCGCTATGTTTAACGAAGGCGTTCTTACCTTCCCCGCGATGAACGTCAACGACGCAGACACCAAGCACTTCTTTGATAATCGCTATGGTACAGGCCAATCTACCTTAGACGGGATTATCCGCGCTACAAATATTTTGTTAGCTGGTAAAACTGTTGTGGTTGTCGGTTATGGCTGGTGTGGTAAGGGAACAGCCCTCCGCGCCCGTGGCATGGGTGCAAACGTCATTGTTACCGAAATTGACCACATCAAGGCAATTGAAGCCGTTATGGATGGTTTCCGCGTCCTCCCAATGGCGGAAGCAGCGCCTCATGGTGATATCTTCATTACTGTGACAGGTAACAAGCACGTCGTTCGCGGTGAACACTTCGATGTCATGAAAGACGGTGCGATTGTTTGTAATTCTGGTCACTTTGATTTGGAACTTGATTTGAAATACTTGGCTGCTAATGCTAGGGAAATCAAGGATGTTCGTCCTTTCACTGAAGAGTATAAATTAACAAATGGTAAATCCGTAGTTGTACTCGGACAAGGACGTTTGATTAATTTGGCTGCTGCTGAAGGACACCCCAGCGCAGTTATGGATATGAGTTTTGCTAACCAAGCTTTGGCTGTTGAATACCTGGTGAAGAATAAGGGTAGTTTAGCTGCTGGTTTGCATTCTATTCCTAGAGAAGTGGATGAAGAAATTGCTCGTTTGAAGTTGCAAGCTATGGGCATTTTCATTGATAGTTTGACAGCAGATCAAATTGACTATACCAATTCTTGGCAGTCTGGAACGTAAGTCATTAATTAGTTGATTTTTTGGGGATAGGCGTTTTGCTTATCCCTTTTTTTTCGTTTTGTGTTATGGATTTACAGCAATTTCCAATCATATAAGGTACATCTTAGCCCCTTCCTCGCTTGCGGGGAGGGGGTTGGGGGTGGGGTTCTTGTTCCAGATTTGATGACAATTTGCTGTATTTAATGAACCACGAAGGCACGAAGAGCGCGAAGGAAGAAGGGAAGAAGAGAAGAAGAGAAGAGGTAATTTTGCACTGGGATTACTTTTTTTTGTTTCTCACGCAGAGGCGCAGGGGCACGGAGAGAGGATATAATAAGGGGAGGGTGTTATTGTAAGTTTGTATGTCAGCAAAAGATTTTTTTCACAATGCAGTTAGGTTAGCTTTAGAAAAGGAGAATTGGTTAATTACTCATGATCCTTTATCTTTTGAACTTACTGAAAAAGTTAAGGTGAGAATAGATTTAGGTGCAGAAAAGTTAATTACTGCCCAGAAGGGTAATCAAAAAATAGCTGTAGAGGTAAAAAGTTTTATAGGACTTTCAGCGATTTCTGAATTTCATACAGCTATTGGTCAGTTTTTAAATTATAAGGTAGTATTAACACAGAAAGATCCTCAAAGGATATTATATCTAGCCATATCTCAAGATATATATGAAGGATTTTTTCTAGATTCTTTTATTCAAACTGTTTTACAAACTTATGACATTAAGTTATTAGTGTTTGATGTTAAAAGGGAGGAAATCTTACTATGGAAACATTAAATTATCGAGAAATAGTTAAAAGTTTCATTCAAAAGTATGCACAAGAAGAATGTATAGAAGATTCAGAAAATATCGAACTTGTTTTTGATACTGAGAGGGATGTTTATTTATTATTGGTTACAGGATGGAAAGATGAAAAAAGAATTTATTGGTTTCCCATTCATATTAGTATTAAAGATGGAAAGATTTGGATTGAAAGGGATTTTACGGAAGAAGGAATTCCTCATCAATTAGTAGAGTTAGGTGTGCCGAAATCAGATATTGTTTTAGGTTTTAGATCACCTTATGTAAGACAGTTTACTGGGTTTGCATCAGTTTAGATTTTTAATTCATTGTTTCTATGTCCGCAAAAGATTTTTTTCACAATGCAGTTAGGTTAGGTTAGCGTTAGAAAAAGATGGTTGGTTAATTACTAATGATCCTTTATCATTTACAGTAGATACTCTTGACTTTAGAATTGATTTAGGAGCAGAAAGACTATTAGGAGCAGAAAAAGAAGGTCAAAAAATAGCAGTTGAAGTAAAATCTTTTTTAGGACAATCTGAAGTTACTGAATTTCATACAGCTTTAGGACAAACACTTAATTATCGTACTGTTTTAAGAAAAAAAGAACCCAACCGCATCTTATATTTAGCAATTGGTAATGACATATACAAAGAGTTTTTTCTAATTCCGTTTATTCAAGAAATAATTGCTGAACATAAATTAAAATTATTGATTTTTGAAATTATTAAACAGGAGATTGTTTTATGGAAAGAATGAATTATTCTGAATTAGTAAAAACCGTGTTAGCAAGACATACCGAAAATCATAGATCAGAAGGAACAGAAAAGGAGTTAATTTTTGATTGTGAAAGAAATAGTTATTTAGTAGTTCATGTAGGATGGCAGAATAACGAAAGGGCTTATGGTACAGTTATTCATGTAGATATTAGAGATGGAAAAATCTGGATTCAGCGAGATTTAACTGAAGAAGGTGTAGCTAGTGAGTTGGTAGAATTAGGAGTACCAAAAACCGATATAGTTTTAGGTTTTAAATCTCCTTTTGTGAGGGAATTTACTGGTTTTGCAGTGGGTTAGTTGTAGGTTGGGTTGAGGAACGAAACCCAACATCTTTATAATTTTATTGAGTTGGGTTGCGCTTTGCTTAACCCAACCTACGAATTATTACTAGGGAAAGAATAATAAGAGTAGGATAAAATTTGACGTGAAACAATGATAAAATAAAATAATGTCAAAAAAGCGTAAATTACTATAAAAAGTCATTTCTGGCTCTAGAAATATTCAATTCGATGATTTGGTGACTTTAGTTGAAGCCTTTGGTTTTTCCTTATCACGTATTAACGGTAGTCATCACATTTTTACTCATCCAACTATCCCTGAACTTATTAACTTACAAAATCGCAATGGTAAAGCTATTCCTTATCAGGTTCGTCAATTTTTGATTTTAATTGAAGCATAAGCACTCACTTTGGAGGATGAGAAATGAAGCAGTATCACATTAATATTTTCTACAGTAAAGAAGATGAAGGTTATACATTTGCCCATTGAAAATGATCTAACCATCTTTGTAGACGAGCATTAAACAAAGATATAGATTCATTCGTTACAGGATCATTAGCCTTTATTTTCGCTCCTTTAAACTCATTACAACGATAACAACAAGCAGCTAAATTTTCTCGTTCATCACTTCCCCCCAAAGAACTAGGTAAAATATGATCCATAACTAAAGGCATACCTATTAAACGGCTAGATGTGCGACAATATTCACATCTATAACCAGCCTCATTAATAACTTGTTGACGAAGAGATTTAGAAATAGATGACACTGGTATTATACTAATTGCTCAAAATCTGGAAGAGAATAACCTTTCCACTTTAAAAGTGCATAGGCATAGGCTTTTTTCAACATTAAATAATCAGCACTCACCCGCAAAGATTTCAACAATAACCTATCAGATTCACTTAATTGATTATTTTGATTTTTTTCTAACAGTTGAAAATGTAATTCTTGCTGAATTTCTGGAATTTGACTTTGAGCAATATTCAATAAATCCTCAATCGTTAATTCCTGCATAGCAATTAATTCCCCTTGTAATTCCAGAGGTGCATAATCAACAGCAGGAGGAGCATTAATTTGGATAGTCATAATTCTGGTATTTGACCTATATATATTTTATGATACTTTTCTCACTTTGCGTCTTTGCGTGAGAAATAAATTATGGTACAGGGGCATTTTTAGGATGTTTCCCCGCATAATAGACAGCTGCTGCTAGATCAGGGCTGGTGATTGCGACCGCACTTTCATGCCATTCATGAATAATAGCATCAATCAAATCCCAAGCCTCATTAGAAGTATCAGTTAAGCGAAAAGCCTCACTCACTTCTTTAATAAACTCTTGCAATTCATCAGCATCAAATACGCTTTATTTCGGGTTTCATTTTTTCTTTGCGCGAAATGAAAATCACAACTATTTGAAGAACCAGTTGGTAAAATATTATTAGAAAATCAACGCCTTTGTTTACTTTTCTTCGACTCCAAACAAGAGATTATACTGCAATGGATACCTTAAATAATTATCGCCAAATCATTCAAAAAATCTTAACCGAATATTCTCAACTTCCCTACGCTTACGGAGAACTAGAAAGACAACTAATAATCGGCCAAACCGCCAACCATTACCTACTACTAACATTAGGCTGGGAAAATAATCAACGAGTGCATGGTTGCTTAGTTCATATAGACATAATCAACGATAAAATCTGGATTCAAAGAGACGGAACAGAATACGGTATAGCCAACGAACTTGTTAACGCTGGTATTCCTAAAAATCAAATAGTTTTAGCCTTCCAACCAGCCGATATCAGACAATATACAGAATTTGCCCTTGCTTAGTTTAAAACTCATTATAAAAAAAAGAGGCTTAAAGCCTCCACCAAAATAAATTTCATTAATCAATAATCAACCAAGTTTATAACTGATATATCGGTTCAGACTAACTTTTTCTTCTGCGGCTTCTATAGCTAATTTGCGGTGTAGTGCCGGAGTGATGCGTACCTGAAATTTACCACTATATTGCTTCTGGGCTAGTGGCTCTGGGGGTATCTCCCCAGTAGTTTCCATATCAGCTAGTATATCTTTCACTAGCTCTGTAATACCTTTGAGAGCAGTAAAATTATCTTCATGAAGATAAGACAGGCTAGGAAATTCAGCACACAAACCCACAAATTCTTGATCCTCTTGTGACCAAGTAACTCTATATGTATAGTGGTTGTGATTAACCATTTTCCGATTCCTCAGTTTCTTCAATTGCTGCTAATTTTTCGATCGCATCCAAAACTTGTCTAACTTGATAGGGCTTTGCCTTTCCTTTGTCGCTTTGGATGTTGACTCGCGGATCTCCACCCCAGGGCATCTTGTAGACACAGTGGCTTGTCCCTTGCTGTCTGGGTTCTCCAAAATAATGAGTGCAAACCTTTACTAAATCAGTAAAGTTGACGTTCTGAGGATTATTTTTGAGTTCAGCAAGGATTTTTTTCATTTGTGTCATCTTCAGGTTTCCTTTTGTATATAAAATCCATGTCAATGTAAATTAAGTAAAATCACTTAGATTGTACTCAGTATTAACAATGCACGAATGTAGAAACCTTAAGCACTGTTCCCAGTCAAGGTGGATAAATGCTTATCATAAGAAATTGAACTTTAGATAGAATGCCATAATGTTGATAGCTCAATTATAGGATCAATATTGGTACTATGTCAATCCTTTTTTGATGGTAGGTGTAGATATAGCGGAACTGTAGGGGCAAGGTCAGCGATCGCCTTCGACACTGCCGAGTCCCAATAGGATAGCATTAGGACAGCAAGACCCCGAAAGAGTATTATATTTAGCTATATCTAAGAGGTTGTTTGAAAACTTTTTCGTGTGGGATTTGACACCCGCAGATCCCCCTAAATCCCCCTTGAAAAGGGGGACTTTGAGGAATTTAGCCCCCCTTTGTAAGGGGGGGTGGGGGGATCTCGATTAATTCTGATACTTTTCAAACATCCTCTAAAGACATTATTTTTATGCATCTTTCTAATCGCCTGATTATTCCCTAAAATCACAAACCAACCGCTTAAACATAGACACAGAAACAATAGTAGTATTCACTAAATTCTGTGCTTGATTAAAATCAGTATCTCCAGTAATTAAAAAATCCGCCTCTGCTGCGACAGCACAAGCTAAAAACTTTTCATCCTTTCTATCTCTAGCAAAATCTATAGTTACCTGAACATCAACTAATTTAGTTACCAAATCCATAACATCTAACCATTCTTTTCTGACTTCATCTGTCAACTTAAACTTCTTCCGACTTAACACATCCTGATACTCTGCTAAAATATCCTCAGAAACAACCCAATCACAATTAGGACTATCCACAACAAATTGAATAACTTCCCTTGGTTCTCTCCCCTTGAGAACAGCAGAAACTAAAACATTAGTATCAATAATAACTTTCATTCCCCACGCCGATAAGCTTCAATTTCTGCGGCTATATCCTCATCTGTAACCTCTTCCACACCAGAAATAGCCTGAGTTTTATCAAATAAATTCCGCAATTTATTACTAATTGCAACTTGCGGGTTATCTTCAGCTAAAACAATAATCTCCACACGCTGTCCAACTTGAAAAGGTAAATCAGATAAAACTACCTGCTTCGGGTCTTCAATCGTGATATAAGTCTTGTAAGCATTCATGATTTATTCTGCTATTTATCCTGTATATATTTTATAACACTTCTCTTCCTTTACGCCTTTGCGTGAGATATAAATTATGGTACAGGAGCATTTTTAGGATGTTTACCCGCATAATAGACAACAACCTTTAATTGCTCCTCATTAGGAACATAAAATACACTATAACCACTTGTAACTTCATACTCCCAAACACCTTGATAAACTTTACCCTTTAAAGGAAAAACCCGCTTTGGTTGTCTAGTTGTTGGTGCATTACATAAATCTTCATAACAACGAGAGCAATTTTCTGGATAACGTTGCATTAAAGCTTCCCAATCTCGATTAACCCTTTTATTTTTAGCAACTACTAACCAAGTTCCAATAGTTTGAGATAATGCAGGTGCAGATAATTTTACTTCTGGTGGTTCTACATTATCAATTAACTCATTTTCAGCAGCATTATCTGATATAAAATAATTCAACTACCACTTTTATTAATAGGTGATGTTAAAGGTATTTCATCAGTTTCATCATTAAAAGCTGCTGCTAACTCAGGACTAAGAATAGCTATAGAACTTTCTTTCCATTCATAAATAATAGCATCAATCAAATCCCAAGCCTGATTAGAAGTATCAGTTAAACGAAAAGCCTCACTCACTTCTTTAATAAAATCTTGCAATTCATCTGCATCAAAAACCCGCAACCAACCATAAGGATGTTCATAACCAATTTCTTGACCCAATAACAACCGAAACGCCACCGATAACACCTCAAAAACAGCCTTACTTTGTGTTACACCCTTCACTAAATAAACTACATCCTCACGACGCAACAGATTGGTCATTTCTAGTAATAGTAATTGGATGTTCATAAGCCTAATTGCCATAAATTTGGTAAAACCCGTATCTAACATTGCATCTACAGGCAAATTTAACCCATCAGCAGTAATCAAATCAATCTGAAAAAATAGCTAGCAACATCCACCTTTTCCCGTGTTTCTTCCACCTAATTCTGATAACCCTTATCCCACTCCAAAAGCAACTTCAAAGCCTTACTAATTACATCTTCAGGATTTGTATATCTACCCGTTGCAATTTGCGCTGCGATAATTTGCTCTAATTCTGGTTTAATTTGGATATTCATGATTTATCCTCGTATTTGACCTATATATATTTTATGATACTTTTCTTACTTTGCGTCTTTGCTCCTTTGTGTCTTTGCGCGAAATAAAAATATCAATAATTGCTATACTAGGAACATTACCACACAATTATCTCATATTAATAGTAAAAATATATGACTCTTAGCCAATTTCACCCCTATCTTTCCCCAGAAGAATATTTAGAAGCCGAAAAATCCAGCCCTATTAAACATGAATATATCCAAGGACAAATTTACGCAATGGCAGGTGCTAGTGATGCCCATGTGACAATTACTGCTAACTTAGTCGCTCTTTTAAGAAATCATATTCGTGGTACAGGATGCCGTCTTTACGTCGCTGATATGAAAGCGAGAATTGAATCTCTAGATATTTTTTATTATCCTGATATTATGGTAACTTGCGATTCAAGAGATACACAATTTGAATATTTTAAACGATATCCAAGTTTAATCATTGAAGTTTTATCACCTTCTACAGAAGCCTTAGATAGAGGTGATAAATTTAGTGATTATCAAGAAATAGAAACTTTACAAGAATATGTTTTAGTAAGCCAAAATCGTCAACGAATTGATTGTTTTCGCCGCAATTCTGAAGGAAGATGGGTTCTTTATAGTTATAGAGGAAATCAACAATTAGAATTAACCAGTGTGAATTTTTCTTGTCCTCTAACTGATGTTTATGAAGACGTTACTTTTCCGACAAATTTAAGTAAGTAAAATATGACATTGGTATTATACTAATTGCTCAAAATCTGTAAGAGAATAACCTTTCTACTTTAAAAGTGCATAGGCTTACGGGTTCAGTCGTCAGGTGCGTCAGATGTCAAATTTCTGTTGATTGTTGATGAATTATCGAGTCTGACGCACCCTACAAAGCAAGCCAATTGGTTTAGTCCTAAATTCGTCAAAATGTCTTGGACAGACTACTATTATAGGGAGTTATACCCCCTATTTACCAGCAATATCTTTTATAAAATCTGGATAGATATTAGCTAAAAAATTGCTCCTAACTTATCAATTTCTGCCAAGTCATTGCCCCAACAATACCATCAGCAGTTAAACCATTTTGCTGTTGAAATTTCTTGAGTGCTGCTTCCGTTTGTGAACCATAAATACCATCGGGATTAGCACCTATACGAAATTGTAAGTACCTGATAATTACGCCACTAGCATGAGTTCCTTGAATAACTCGTTTAGCTAATATTTGATTGATAGCATCCCAGGTAGTGTTACTAGCAATTCCTGTTGGTAAAACTCCCACAATTCTCTGGAATTTTTCCGTTGCTGAAGATGTAGCTGCTCCCATGCCATTATCTTCTACTAAGGGACGATTATTTTTATCAGTAATTTTCAGCCGATTTAAAGCCTGTTGTAGTCTGAGAATGCTCTTATCTTTATTCTGTTCCTCATCTATAACAGGATTTACAGGCGTATTAGAAGCAGGATTTACAGAAGTACTTGCTACTTTACCTGTTAACCCAGCAACTATGGCATTAGCCATTGCTTCACCATCATATATTTGCATATCTTTGGCAGAATCAATGAAACAACCTTCTATGAGAATTCCTGGCATATTTGTTCTTTTGAGAACATACAGGTGAGAACCACTTTTAACACCACGATTAAAAAAGCCAAATTTGACAATTTCATCTAATACTTTCCGGGCGACTTTTCTGCCGGCATCGCTAATAGCAAATACTTCTGTCCCATTAGCTTGTCCATTAAAAGCATTAAAATGAATAGATACAAAAAAATCTACTCGGTTATTATTGGCTTTTTCGCACCGTCTACCTAATGATTGATTTACTGTACTGGCGCTATTTGGTTTACATGAGATTACTGTATGTCCTAGACTTTCTAGTTTAGCGATAACCTTGTTACCCACTTCCATTGTTAACTTATCTTCCGATTTAATGCCGCTTGCACCACTATCGGGAGGGCAGTTGTGACCAATATCAATGCCGAATTTCATTTTTATCTCCTTAATTGACTTTGTTGCTATGCCAAGAATCTGCTGCTGGTTAATTTAGTTCCAAAAAGCATAGACATTATTTTAATCTCTAGGTAGAGATTCCCCCATTAATCCCCAAAAATGTTTAAGATCAATGTAAAGAAATATTTCGTAGCAAAAGCGCATGAAACGCATTGTCTTGATTGCTGGGTTTGAATCGTTTAACGCGGACTTGTACCGAAAAGCGGCTGATTTGGCTAATTCCCAGTGTCCAGAGTTGGATATTCGAGTATTTAGCGATCGCAATATTACCACCAATAGCACGGAAGTTGAAGCAGCCCTCAAAAACGCAGATGTGTTCTTTGGCAGTTTACTCTTCGATTATGATCAAGTTGTGTGGTTGCGAGAGCGTGTCGCTAATATTCCTATCCGTCTCATTTTCGAGTCAGCACTGGAATTAATGAGTTTAACCAAAATAGGAGCATTCGCTATCGGTGACAAACCCGCAGGAATGCCCAAACCCATTAAATTCATCCTTGACAAATTCAGCAACGGTAAAGAAGAAGACAAACTCGCCGGTTATATCAGTTTTCTGAAAATTGGACCCAAGTTATTAAAATTCATCCCAGTCCAAAAAGTCCAAGACCTTCGTAACTGGTTAATTATCTATGGTTACTGGAACGCTGGGGGTTCAGAAAACGTCGCTGCCCTATTTTGGACAATTGCGGAAAAATACTTAGATTTAAAAATTGGAGATATACCGCCACCCATCGAAACCCCCGACATGGGTTTATTACATCCCGAATATCAAGGGTTTTTTAGATCACCGCGTGAATATTTACAATGGTATCGGAAAAGGGACAAGGGAAGAGGAAATTCTCCAATCATCGGTATTTTACTTTATCGAAAGCACGTCATTACCAAATTGCCCTATATTCCCCAACTAATCCGCTATTTTGAAAAAGCCGGTTTAACTCCCTTACCCATCTTTATCAACGGCGTAGAAGGTCACGTAGCCGTCAGAGATTGGATGACCAGCGACTACGAAACCCAACAACGTCAAAGAGGTAACATTGAAACTCCTTCCCTTACCGCAGAAGCAGTAAAGATTGATGCCATAGTTTCTACCATTGGATTTCCCCTAGTTGGTGGTCCGGCTGGTTCAATGGAAGCAGGAAGACAGGTGGAAGTTGCTAAACGCATTCTCACAGCTAAAAATATCCCTTATATCGTCGCTGCACCGTTATTAATTCAAGATATTTATTCTTGGACGCGCCAAGGTGTAGGCGGTTTGCAAAGTGTTGTCTTATATGCTTTACCAGAATTAGATGGGGCGATTGATACAATTCCTCTCGGTGGTTTAGTTGGGGAACAAATTTATTTAGTTCCTGAACGAGTCCGGCGTTTAACTAATAGAGTTAAAAGCTGGGTTTCCCTCCGCCAAAAACCTATTTCTCAACGGAAAATTGCCATTATTTTATATGGGTTTCCCCCCGGTTACGGTGCAGTCGGAACTGCTGCATTATTAAACGTTCCCCGCAGTTTAATTAAATTACTAAATGCCCTCAAAGAACAAGGTTATACAGTTGGTGACATTCCCGAAGATGGGGAAGAATTAATTCGCCAAATCAAAGAAGCAGATGAAAATCCCAACCTGCAAACAAGTAAAGAGGAAATCATATCCCCCCTCGTTTACGGGGGGGGTTCTACAGTCAATGCAAAAACCTTAGAAAAATGGTTAGGTTATCTTTTCACAACTCGCATTGAAAAACAATGGAAATACCTCACCGGTAGCGGCATTAAAACCTATGGTGATGAGTTCAATATTGGTGGTGTGCAATTAGGAAATGTGTGGATAGGTGTCCAGCCACCTTTGGGAATTCAAGGTGATCCCATGCGGTTAATGTTTGAAAGAGATTTAACCCCCCATCCCCAATATGCAGCTTATTATAAATGGTTACAAAATGAATTTGAAGCTGATGCAGTTGTTCACTTTGGAATGCACGGAACAGTCGAATGGTTGCCCGGTTCGCCATTAGGAAATACAGGTTATTCTTGGTCTGATATTCTGTTAGGAAATCTGCCAAATCTCTATATCTATGCAGCCAATAATCCTTCTGAATCAATATTAGCTAAACGTCGCGGTTATGGGGTGTTAATTTCTCATAATGTTCCTCCTTATGGACGCGCTGGTTTATATAAAGAGTTGGTGAATTTACGCGATTTAATCGCCGAATATCGGGAAGATCCAGAAAAGAATTATCTGTTAAAGGAAGGGATTTGTAAAAAAATTGTTGATACTGGTTTGGAGGTGGATTGTCCTTTTGATGATGCGAAAAGGTTGGGTATTCCCTTTACACCTGAAAATGTAAGGATGTTTAGCAATCATGCTTTTGATCATTATTTGGTCAAGTTGTATGAATATTTACAAGTTCTTGAAAATCGTCTTTTTTCTTCTGGTTTACATACTTTAGGTGAAGCACCGAATCAGGAGGAGTTAACTGGTTATTTAAATGCTTATTTTGGGGAAGAGAATGAACCGCGAAGAAGCGAAGAACACGAAGAAAGAAGAGAAGAAGAAAGAAAGGAAATTACAAGGTTATTAAATCAATCTACTGATGAGTTAACGAATTTATTAAGGGGTTTAAATGGTGAGTTTATTCCTCCTGCACCTGGTGGAGATTTGTTGCGTGATGGCGCTGGTGTTTTACCGACGGGTAGGAATATTCATGCTTTAGATCCTTATCGGATGCCTTCTCCTGCTGCTTTTGAACGAGGTAAGGAAATTGCTAAGAAAATTATTTCTCAGTCTTTAGATGAAAATAAGAAATACCCAGAAACAGTGGCAGTTTTATTATGGGGTTTGGATGCTATTAAAACTAAGGGTGAATCTTTGGGGATTCTCTTGGAATTGGTAGGCGCTGAACCTGTAAAGGAGGGAACGGGAAGAATTGTTAGATATGATTTAAAACCTCTTGCTGATGTTGGACATCCACGTATTGATGTGTTAGCAAATCTATCGGGTATTTTCCGAGATAGTTTTGTGAATATCATTGAATTATTGGATGATTTATTTCAACGGGCTGCGGAAATTGATGAACCTGAGGAAATGAATTTTATTAGAAAACACGCTTTGATTTTGAAAGCCCAAGGTGTGGAAAATTCTTCCGCAAGATTGTTTTCTAATCCCTCTGGTGATTTTGGTTCTTTAGTTAATGATAGGGTGGTTGATGGTAATTGGGAATCTGGAGAAGAGTTGGGAAATACTTGGGAAAGTCGCAATGTCTTTAGTTATGGTAGAAATGATAAAGGACAAGCTAGGCCGGAAGTATTGCAGACTTTATTAAAAACTAGCGATCGCATTATTCAAGAAATAGATTCGGTAGAATATGGATTAACCGATATTCAGGAATATTATGCCAATACAGGCGGTTTGAAAAAAGCCGCAGAAAAACAAAGCGGCAAAAAAGTACAAGCCAGTTTTGTCGAAAGTTTTTCTAAGGACACTACACCCCGCAATTTAGATGATTTATTGCGAATGGAATACAGAACTAAGTTATTAAACCCTAAATGGGCGGACGCAATGGCGAATCAAGGTTCTGGAGGTGCTTTTGAAATTTCCCAACGCATGACAGCTTTAATAGGTTGGGGTGGAACTGCCGATTTTCAAGATGATTGGGTATATGATCAAGCAGCAGAAACTTATGCTTTAGATCCAGAAATGGCAGAAAAATTACGCAAAGCCAATCCTGAAGCCTTTAAAAATATTGTGGGGAGAATGTTAGAAGCATCAGGACGCGGTTTATGGCAAGCTGACGGAGATAAATTAGATAAACTGCGTCAATTATATGATTTAACTGATCAAGAATTAGAAGGAGTAACAGTTTAATTGTAGGGTGCGTTACGCTGTCGCTAACGCACCACATCTCAAATCATATTTTAAAATAATTCTATAATACAATCTCTCAATATCTCAATTAACTGTTCTTTACTAACTTTATTATCAGCAACCTGCATTGTTAATTGATATGCTTCTTCTGGTGTCATGTTCACTTCATAATCATTCAAGTTCAAGAATGTCACCATAACACCATATCCAGTTCGCTTGTTACCATCTACAAAAGCATGATTTTTAGTAATATGAAACAAATATGCTGCTGCTTGTTCAACAATAGTAGGATGTAAAAACTCTCCCCCAAAACTTGCTTGGGACTGGTTAATCGCAGATTCTAGCAAGCCTTCATCACGGATACCTGGTTCTCCACCATATTGAATGAGAAGCTTATTGTGTATTCTTAAAACCTCTTTTTTATCCTCAATAAATTTAGGATTATGCAAGTTTTCTATACACATAATCCCATTTTTTTATAGATGCCAAAAACGTTAGTGTGGTTTCTGATTCTTTAGGTGTGATATCATCTTCTAATTCTAGTGGGTTAAAAAAATCTTCAGGAAATACTTTAAATTGTACACTAGCCTTAATGATTGATTGTATTACGTGTTTTCTTGTTTCTGTAAGAATGTATATTTCATGCTGCGAATAGGTTACAGAAGAAGCCTCCTTCTTAATTTTCTGATATACCACTAGAGTAGACACAATTATGTCCATAAAAATTTCTTTACTATGTTTGATAACACTAAACTCACAGCATTGTTCTAAAATTTCTTTAATCAGAAAATTGTATCTCACAAAAAGTATAACTGATGATTGATCCAATTCTACTTTTTCCTTTAATGCCTTAACAAACTTAATAAATTTATTAAGTTTGTACTGTAGATTTTTCACTTCCTCTATAAGTTTATTGAGAGATATTAGTCCGCTATTCTCCAACTCAATTATTTCTGCAAATATTTCATCTTGCGGGTTAGCATTATTCAGGCACTTTTCCAGGAATTCTATCTTTTCCTGAAAGTTGGTAATAGTTTCTTCTGGGAGTATAAAGCTGTATACCATTTTTTTCGTACCTGTCTGGTGATATTATAGCGGTATGCACTTGAGTGAGATACAGTCAGCAAATTGTAAAGCCTGTATGGGTGCAGGGTCTGCACCCTCAATTGTATTGCATCCTAGCGATAACCGCTATATGCGCTTTCTTAAAACTATTTTATTTTAACTGAAAAATCCATAATAATCCAGTCTGCCAGTTACTAATATAGCCTTAGCCAAAAATCGTTAAATCGAACTTTATTATCACTTAATCGTAGGTTGGGTCAAACAAAGTGCAACCCAACACATTTAGAATTACACTTTAATTACCACATAAAATGAAAAACATGATTAAATTCATCATTTTACCATTTCATCCTCGAACTTTCTATTTAAACTACATATTATTAACCTTGAAATTATTCTCCAAATAATAGATAATACAGTCTCACAACCAAATAAACCCTAGCACTCACAGGGGTTGAGTGCTAATTTCTAGCTTAATCTTGAAACTGATGTAGTAGGCAAAAATTCTCCTTTTCCTAGATAGAGTTAGCGGACTTTTCTGCAATAGATTCTTGCCCAAAAGTCAAGTTTCTCGACAGTTGATGAATTCATTTGGAGGACTAGAATGATTAAATACAGTTTCAATCTGGTAGGTGTATCTCCTGTTTTGCATTTTTTCAATCACCAACAACAGAGTTTTATAAAACCGCAGCATCAAGGCATAGAATATATAGGAACTCATACTTGCACATTAGATTCCTTTCTATCGTCCATAGAACCAGTCCCCGTTAAATGGGGTTGGAACTTAGATCAAGTAGTAGATACAGTCATTGACTTTTGGATGAATAATGCTGAAAGTATTAACTATTGGAAATCTCGGTTAAACGATGCCGGACATGATAGTTTACTCGTAGCTAGAGTCGCAGATATGAACTCTTTGTCAGAAGAACTTGAATCATTACTCGGCAAAAACTTGTAACCTTTAACCATCATTCTCTATCACTTGGAGAATTTTCAAATACAACCCTTCCACCCTCTTTGCTGCTAATTTACCACTAGCAGCATAGTGATTTAACCCAGGAGAACCGTTCACCTCAATCAGCGTATAATCTACTATCGGCATAGTGATATCATCGGTAAGTATATCCACACCAGCTAATCTTAGTCCAATATCTTTAGTAATATTAATTGCTAACTTCTGAAAATCAGGATGAATAGTTTCCGAAAAATCCACCGCTTCCCCTCCACTCGATAAATTAGCACTATCCAAAAGATAAACAGTATGATCCCTAGGAATCACACTATTCCAATCAAAATTTTGTGTTTTTAATTTTTGGTAAATGCGAAAATCATCAAATTTAATCATATTTTTTCTACCCGTACTCATAATTTTTTCCTGTTTTTGTTGTAGCAACTCCAAAACATTAGATATACCATCACCAACAACACATAAAGGAATTCTTTGATAAGCCGTAATCACCTCATCATCCAACACCACAATTCTATAGTCATTACCACCATAGAACTTTTCAACAATCAACCCTGATTTAATTTGGAATATCTTATTAGCAACATCATAATATTCCTCCTGATTATGCACCTTAGTCACCAATATACCTTGACTCAGATTCAGCGGCTTAACAATCACAGGAAATCCCATTGATTGTGCATAATTAAATCCATCATCAATATTTCGAGGATGAGCTATTTTAGCACACATCTGATCACTGAAAAATGTCTTTCCCTCTGTCACACGATATCCAAACTGCTTCAAGAAAAAATTACTATAGGCTTTATCTTTGGCTAACTCGGCTGAAGCAAAACCATTAATATTCAATTTAGCATGACTAAAAACTGACTTTTTCCCATTTTTAAAAGTAATATGTCCCACAAATTCATATTCTGGTTCAACTAAAACCACAGCCCCTATTTGCAAAGCTACTTTTTGGATGATTGATGTAATTGACATTTTTTATTTTCTCGGATTCTTTCAAAATTACCCTGAAAAAGTATGGCAATATTCGTAAATATTTCCTAAGCCGAAACCTCAAATCATTGAAATTAGATATACAGCAGGTTACGTAGTTATGAGGTGCAAAATCTAAATTGAGACCTATACACAAAGCCAGTTCTACTCCTGATTTCTGCCATATATTATACAATAATTTTTATGTTTATGTATGCCTAAACACTTAAACACTAAATTACTCAGTAAATACCCATTGGCATCAAATAAAACTAAACATTCTTAAAAGATAAGTTGTTGCATCACGTATTGACAATTTTGAAAATATGTAATAACAAGGTGGCATCATCAATAAAAGACGCTAGTACCGCAAGGCGTTCGTCAAAAGTCAAAAGTCAAAAGTCAAAAGTCAAAACGAATATACAATGAGCTTTCCAGTAGTTTGGAATGGTCTATTTATTTCCGCTGACCTGTACTAGTACATCTTTGGCTAAGAGACACACTAACGCCCTTCACTCAAATTCATACGCATAAAATAATCATGCCACAAAATACGGATTACAAAAATATCACTTCAGAAAATCAAGCCATGCCTACAGCAAGAGAAGATAACGCCTACAAAAAAAGGCTGAATGGTTGGGCTGTAGCCCGTGTCGTTACCGAACAAGAAAAAGTAATTGTTTCCCGGTTTCGCAGTCGTTCTGATGCCGAAGGCTATATTCAGCACATCCGTCAGATGATTCCTGACACTGTTTTTGAGCTTTTCTTTGATTGCCAACGGGAAGAAATTGTCATGTAATCCGACAAGAGGTAAGAGGTAAGAGGCACAATTCAAGATAAATATTTTCCTCATTCCCTCATCCCTTCAATTGCCCACTTACACAGCAGCCAGCAGCCCATTGTGCTTGAGTAAAGCCTTGGTACTGGGTTCTCGTCCCCGGAAGGTTTTAAAGACATCCATTGGATGCTGACTGCCACCTAGTGCTAACACCGTATCTCGGTAACGTCTGCCAATCGCATGGATTGCAGCTTCATCTTCCAAACCTACTTCCTCAAAGGCAGCAAAAGCATCAGCACTAAGAACTTCAGCCCATTTATAGCTATAGTATCCCGCTGCATAACCTCCTTCAAAAATATGACCGAAAGCACACAGAAAAGCATCTTCGGGTAATGGTGGTAACACAGTCGTTAACTTAGCAATCCGGTGTCGCACATCTGTCACAGTTTCCTGACTATCAGGGGAATAGCGGTAATGTAACTCCAAATCCACACTACTAAAATCCAGTTGCCGCAACATAGTTGAACCACTCATGTAATTACGTGCCGCCAACAATTTTTGGTAATAATGTTCCGGTAATGCTTTTCCCGTTTCATAATGTTTCGCCATACCAAACAAGGTTTGGCGGTCATAACACCAGTTCTCCATAAACTGACTCGGTAATTCCACTGCATCCCACTCAACATTATTAGTACCTGCTGCTCCTAAATAATCTACCTTAGTCAGCATATGATGTAAGCCATGTCCAAATTCATGGAACAATGTTTCCACCTCATCAAAAGCCATTAAACTCGGATTACCATCCACAGGGGGGGTTTGGTTACAAATCAAATAAGCTACAGGTAAACGGATAGTAGTTAAACCATTTTCTGTGACTTTGCGACGGTGAATGCAAGCATCCATCCAAGCACCACCACGTTTTTCTGCGGGACGGCTGTAAGCATCTAAGTAAAAATAGGCAATAGGTTCACCATATTTATCAGCAATTTGGAAATACTGAACATCCTCATGCCATATTGGGGCTTGGCCATCAGCAGGAGTCACCGTTACACCAAAAAGCCTTTTTACCAGCCCAAATAACCCATCTAGCACTTGAGGGAGAGGGAAATAGGGGAGTAACTCCTCAGCCGTAAAGGCAAATTTTTCTTCCCGTTGACGTTCAGCCCAAAAACTAATATCCCAATGTTGCAAATTTTCCGCTTCTGTCGCACCTTTCATCTGTGCAAAGGCTTTAAGTTGTTCTAAGTCTTTAACCGCAGCATGATAACTAGCCTGACGGAGTTCTTCTAATAGCTTTTCTACAGCGGGGACATCCTGAGCCATCTTACTAGCCAAACTCAGTTCAGCAAAAGTTTCAAAGCCAATTAATTTAGCTAGTTCTTTTCTTAACTCTAAAATTCGTACAATCAAAGGATTATTATCTAATTCCCCAGAAGATGCCCTGGTAATATAAGCCTTATAGAGTTTTTCACGCAAATCCCGTCGGGTACTGTGCTGCATGAATGGGAAATAACTAGGAAAATCTAAAGTAATATGCCAAGGTCCATGTTCCGGGGTGGCATTTTCTTCTCCAGATGCACGAGCAACTTGGGCTGCAAGACTCAACAAGCTACTTGGTAAGCCATTAATGTCATCGTGGGTGGTGAGAATTAAAATAAAGCTTTTAGTCGCATCTAGAACATGATTAGCAAACTTAGTTGCCAGTTCCGCTAATTCCATTTGAATACTATTAAAACGCTCTCTATCTTTTCCTTCTAATCCAACACCAGACAATTCTGCATCCCGAATTGCAGCTTTGATAATTCTCTGTTGGGCTGAATCTAAAGTTTCCCATCTAGGACTATTCCGAATTGCTTTGAAAGCATTATAAATAGGTTGACTTTGACCCAAGATATTCATAAACTGAACTACTTGCGGCTGTACCTTTTCATAGGCAATACGTAGTTCTTGACTATTTTTTACACCCATTAAATGATTCAGAATTCCCCAACTCCAATTGAGTCTTTCTGTCAATTTTTCTAGAGGTTCTACTAAACCGCTCCAAGTAGGCTCTATATTTGTCTCTAAGTCAATTAATTGCTTTTCCAGTTCTGCCAACAGATGACTAAAAGCTGGTTCGACTTGCTCCGATTTAATAGCCGCAAATGCGGGTAAACCACAGCTTTGAAGTAGGGGATTCTGATAAATAGTAGCAGTTGCACGCATGGTAGTGAGTTAATAGCCGATGAATTAGTGGGGAACAACGATTGATTTTTCTTTATATAACTAGTAATTTAGCGTTGCGACAAAATTTCGCGTTGCTAGAATGGCAATCTTACTAAACAGAATACAGAAGTTAGGAGATTAGAATCAGCTAGGTATGTTTTTATACAAAAATGATCTATCTACCTCTATTCTTATGCCAGTTATACAAAAAGTTCATTCTGATAGCGTAGCGTAGTGTGGCGTAAACCATACTCCTGCAACTTTATAACTACTGAATTGGTTTTTGATAGCTCAGACATATCACAGAAAAGCTAAAAGCAGAATTTTAGCAATTATTTTCCCAATAATTACTTTTATTTTGTCGAGTTTTGTGGTGATAATTCACCATCATCAATTTTGAATACTTAATAAAGTTATGAAATTTTTACTTTCTGTTTTGCTTACACCTGCGGTAGTTTTGTTGAGTTCTGCTCATGTATTAGCAGCAATTAAAACTAAAACAATTGAGTACAAGCAAGGAAACACAGTATTAGAAGGATATCTTGCTTATGATGATGCTATTAAAGTTAAACGTCCCGGTGTATTAGTAGTTCATGAATGGAATGGGTTACAGTCTTATGCCAAAAAACGGACCCAACAGTTGGCTAAATTGGGATATGTGGCTTTTGCCGCTGATATTTATGGTAAAGGAATTAGACCAAAAAATATCGAAGAATCAGGCAAACAAGCAACTATTTATCGTCAAGATCGCAAATTACTTCGCGATCGCGCTAAAGCTGGATTAGAAGTTTTACAAAAGTATCTCTTAACTGACTCTAAACACATTGCTGCCATTGGGTATTGCTTCGGTGGTGGTACAGGTTTAGAATTAGCTCGTAGTGGTGTTAATATTGCAGGTGTAGTTAGTTTTCATGGCAATCTAGACACACCCGATCCTAATGATGCTAAAAATATTAAAGCTAAGGTATTGGTATTGCATGGCGCTGATGATCCCTTTGTCCCAGAAGAACAAGTTCAAGGTTTTGAGAGAGAAATGCGTTTAATTCCCTGAAAATCATGTCTAATCTTCCACCGCTAAATACAGAAACAATTTGGGCAATTATTAACGATACAATTGATGATACTACTGTAAACCAATTATTATGGTATCACTTAGGTTATCGTTATGATGCGATGACAGAAACTTGGGATAATAGTCAAGTAGCACCAACATGGCGAGATGAATATCCACAACCACCAGATTTTATTGATTCCCGTCCAGCAATCATGAAATTAACTCGTTCTATTCCCCAGGAAAATAAACAGATACTCAAGGAAAAACTCGGTTTTAAAGGTTACAAAATTGGTGAGTTTGGTCCTCGACAAACTCGCAGAGCCACATCAGCAAATTGGTTATTAAGTTATATGTTAACAACCACTGGTACAATTGAATAAAATTGCTGAATATAGCAATTAATCGAAATATCCCCCACTACTTAGAGAAGTTGGGGATATGAGCTTTTCGCCTGATTGGCAAAATTAAATTATTGTTTTATGTCTAAATGTTATGGAAATAACACGGGCATATCTTGTATTTTTTTACAAAACTGTGTATATTAATATATTCTACCCTTGCATATAGTAATCTTAGCTAATTTGTGCAACTTGTTTTTCTAACTATTTTAGGGTTAACAAGAATAAAAAACTAGTTCACAAATGATTTAGGTAGGATTACTACTGTATAACACAAATCAAGAGATTTTTGCTATGATCAACAAATTAATTAATACTAACATTAAGAGTTCTCATGTTTTACCAACTCCTAATGAGGTTAAGGCAAAATTACCTTTAACTAAAACTGTCGAAAATACAATTTTAAAATTCAGACAAGAAATAGAAAATATTTTAGATTTTCAAGATCGACGTAAATTCATTGTCGTCGGTCCTTGTTCAATTCATGATCCAAAAGCAGCGATAGAATATGGAGAAAGGTTGCTAAGTTTAGCAGAAAAGGTTGAGGATAAACTACTGTTGATTATGCGGGTTTATTTTGAAAAGCCCAGAACTACTGTAGGCTGGAAAGGGTTAATTAATGATCCCAAAATGGATGATTCTTTTCATGTAGAAGAAGGAATTTTAATTGCCAGAAACTTACTATTAAAGTTAACAGATTTAGGATTACCAACTGCTACAGAAGCACTTGACCCAATCATACCTCAATATATAAGTGAACTGGTTTCCTGGTCTGCAATTGGTGCAAGGACAACCGAATCGCAAACACACCGAGAAATGGCTAGTGGTTTATCCATGCCAGTAGGGTTTAAAAATGGTACTGATGGTAATATTCAAGTTGCTGTAAATGCCCTCAAATCAGCAAAAACTCCCCATAATTTCCTGGGTATTAATCAAAAGGGACAAGTGAGTGTATTTCAAACTAGGGGAAATGCTCATGGTCATGTAATTTTGCGTGGTGGAAATCAGCCTAATTTCGATGCCGAGAATATTCAGTTAGTAGAGGAACAATTAAAAGCGGCTAACTTATCACCAAGAATAGTTGTTGATTGTAGTCATGGTAATACTAATAAAGATTACAGACTACAATCATTGGTATTTGAGAATATTATTCAGCAAATAGTAGATGGTAATAATTCCATTGTGGGAATGATGCTAGAATCAAATTTGTATGAAGGTAGTCAAGTAATTACGGGAAATCGTGAAGATCTAAAATATGGTGTTTCCGTAACTGATAAATGTATTAATTGGGAAGAAACAGAAAGAATTATTTTGGCTGCTCACAGCAAATTACAATAAACTTACAGCAGTTTTCATGTATTTACACCACATGAATTATTTTAATTCTTCCTTTGCTCCTTTGTATCTACCCTTCGGGATCTCTAAGAGAGATTGCGCGAAACAAAGACAAAATGTGGTTCACATACTTGAAAATAGCTTTTCTGTAGTTGTGCTTTAGTCCAAAGTGCAACTACACATATCTATTGAATTATGATTGAGACTCCCCGGTCTAAAGACA
>NZ_AP018316.1:1049503-1139503 GCF_002368115.1 Dolichospermum compactum NIES-806
TTGCTGTAGAACTGTGGAATCAATTTCAGCAAACCAAGGTCTAGCTTTCTTTAGATATGGTAATGCTGTTATTTGAATATCACCAGCACTGCGTCGAGGGTTTTTGAGGTTGCCTTTTTTGTCGGTTTTAGCATCCTTCTACGGCTCTCCACTTGCACTATTTTTACTGACAAAACAAGTTAATGGACAAGCTTCTGCTTTAGTCCTGATGTCGCAGTAGTCACTTTGGATATTTTGCTGGTTGTATTGAGCTATTCTGTCAGCCAAGCTCTAATTGTAAGTAGACTGGAGCATATCTAGCCAACTATCCATTTTATTGGACTGTCTAATATTAGGACGTAGCTTATATACATAATTTGTTAGCAAATATAAATCCCTCCTGTTGTTTCTTTTTTTGATTAAACAATAGCTATATACAAATAGCAAGTAAATACTTTAAGGTTATGGCTAAGTTTTCTCCAGATGAGTACAGGCACGAAAGCAACGCAGTTTCACTGCTAAATTATCACTTTGTCTTCATTCCTAAGCGGCGGAAAAAAGTCCTGGTAGGTGCTATTGCACCAGAGGTTACAGCAAATTATTTGCGAGTTGGTTATGGAGAATAGGTGGAAAATTATTACTATGGAGATTATGCCGGATCATGTCCATCTGTTTTTAAATGTGAAGCCAACCGATGATCCATCTAGCATTATGAGGAAAATCAAGGGGAGAGCATCTCATCATCTTAGGAAAGAATTTCCCGAACTTTTAAAAATACCTACGCTGTGGACACCAAGCTATTTTGTTAGTACCCCTGGGAATATCTGCACAGAAACGGTTAAGAAATATATTGAACAGCAACGCGATTAACGTCAATGCAGGATAAAGGAAAGCAACTAGCTTTCATCCCTTGTCTAAAGCACAGATTTAGCTGACTTAGGAAGCTACATCTTCAAGGGTTTTCGGCATTTCCCTTATAAAAATGGGATTGGTGCGGATCGAACGCACGGCCTAGCGCTTAGGAGGCGCTCGCTCTATCCAACTGAGCTACAACCCCAAGGATGACGTAAGTATTATAATAGCAGTATTTTTATTGCGATCGCCAACAATCATCCCAATCATCACCACCAACTTCTAACCCGCATAGATTACTACTTGCATTCAGGATAACCTGAGATTTGCCGCCATTAAGTTCTCGCAATTCTAAGTTTATTTCTCCTTGCATGGTATCTCGACAACAAAAAGTTAAACCATTAGTTGTAGGTGCGCGCAAGGGTGTACCGGGAAGATGGGTAGTTCCTGTCAGTTCAATTTCGTATTTGAGGTTTTTGGCTTGCATTTGCCATCTACCCCAGGGCTGAATTTGCCATGTTACCTCTGAGTTCCAGGGAACAAATTCATAAAACTTACCTTGGTGGTGGATACCAATCATCGCCACTGATTCCATCCACCATAATACACCACGTTTGCCGCCACCGGCTGTTAAAGCTAAGTCTGGTTGATTGATAAAGGCATTACAGTTTAGCCAAAACCATTTTTGGGGAAAAGCACCACCCCAATTTTTTTCTGAGTAAGCTGGGGCATTTGTGAACTCATAGATTTTACCATGCCAATCTATCCAACCGCTGGCTAAACCATGAGCCATTAAAATTTGCCAACCAGGTTCAAATATCTGAGAAAATGATAACCAACCGGCGGTTGATTGCTGAAGACTATTTTGATTTCCCCATGCGTATAGGGGTTGAATTGCATACTCCCATCGGCAATAATTACCATTGGTAGGATCTGTAATTATGCCTTGATTTAAGGTAGCTGTGGCTTGATAGCCTTCTGGGATATAGTAAGTAAATTCACGGGGAATAAGGTATAAAGGTGGAACTTGTAAGTTGGTTTTTCCCCAGTGTCCTAATCCTAAAACATCCCGACTCGCCCAGAACTTGTTGACATCAGGAAAAGTGCGACAGAGGTATTCATCATTTATGCCCAGAATTTGGGCCGCACCACCGCTGTAGGGCTGATTGCCAATGGGATCTTCGATGGAGTACATGAAGGCGATAGTTTGTCTAATTTCGGGCAATGTGACACGGTAATACCAGCCCTCAAAAAAACGGCGATCGCTCCCATCCCAATGATAGCCGCTATGGGGAGTTTGGGTGAAATTAAGGAGACTCTTGGGAATATTCAGCATAGGTTAGGTTTACATTATTTATTTATGGGTATTGGCAATTGGGAAACTTTGGATTAAAATGGGACGACAGGCAATCACTGAAATTCACTCCATATTCCTTATTTTAAGGGTCATCATCTGTAATTACTGAACAAGAAATGTCAATCAAAAATAAAAATTAGATCCTCGTATCACGAAAAGACATTCTATCAACCATACTCCACATTCCGCGATGGTACTTAGTCCTATTTTCAGGACAAAGTTTAGGTTGATAAGTCTCGGACTAACTCAAGCTAATGCTGTCCCACTTTTTATCGTTGAGTCTAAAATCCAACGGTTAGGAACTTTAGAGGGTATTTAACAAGTTTATGGCGAATACAAGATAGACTACGGCACGCCCCCGTAACGCTACTACACAGACAAATTTCACTTATTCCTTCAGTGCCGTAAGGGATACTTGGATCAATACAAAATCAAGGTTTTCAAACCTACGCAGGTAAGTTTAGCCTGTCAATACCTTGTCTATTTTTTGTAGGTCGGGTTGCGCTGTCGCTTAACCCGACGCATTTGTTGGGTTATGGCTAACGCCACGCTCCGCGAACGTGAACGTGCCTCAACCCAACCTACAAATCAAGACTTTTTTCAATTTGGACAAGGCATTGATTAAACAAATGTATTTAAGACTTACTCACTAACTGTTGTAATACTTCACAGTGTAGTAAAGTGTTTCTATTTGGGAATACTGATAAGAAACAGGGTTTGTTGTACAGTTGTATGTTATCTCTTTTAAACTATCTTTTTTTGTTCATAACTTACCTTAAGTGCAAGGAAAGGTATTGATTTACAAATTCATGTTTTTACAAGCCAAGCTAACAAAAAATACTTATGCTAGAGATAGGATTTGAGACTAATAGGGTCCGTATTCAGTTAGTAAAACTCCCACGCTTTATCTCTATATTTCTGATAATGGGAGATGTTTTTGGCCTATTTGTCTGTTTAGGAATTAGTTCTTACGAGACTCTGGATCATCCATTGACAGGATTTGATCCATTTGTATATGGATTCATAATACTGACTTTAACAGGAATGTATTTGTTAGATACATACCATCCAGAGAAAGAAATTGCTGGGTTACAAGCTCCGACTCGCATCCTGATTAGCAGTTTAATAGTTGCCATCATCACTTCCGTGTTAATTAATCTATCGGGAAACTGGGAACGTGATCCAGTGGGGATGCGGGGTATATTACTAGTTAACCTGGGAATCTTTACTATCTGGGCAATGATCTTAAGAATATGGGCATTTAATTGGTGGCGATCGCAAGCCCAACAAAGTCGTTGGTTAATGCTAGGAGCCAACAATCATGCCATAAAATTTGCCCAAATGTTCTTAACCCAAAATCCATTGGGGCGATTAGTGATCCTGACGGAAACTGGTCAACATATCCCTGAATTAGCAGAAATCGAACCCCAATTAAGTCATGAAGGATCTCTCAATGATTTATCATATTGGAGTCATCAACCCTTATCGGGAGTAGTAGTAGGAACTCAAATAAGTCTCTCTGATCAACAAGTGCAGAGTCTCATGCAACTCCGACTAAAAGGGATTCCCGTGTACCGTCTACCTGATATTTGGGAAACTCTATGCTACAAACTTCCCTCATCTCTACTTGAGGATGAGTGGTTTGCCTTTAGTAGTGGGTTTAACCTCGTATTTTGTGGTGACAGACTCAAAATCAAACGGGTTACGGATATAATCGTTACTGGTCTATTGTCTGTGCTGGTGTCGCCAATCATGATATTTGTAGGACTGATCATCAAATTAGATAGTCCAGTCCCAATTTTTTATAGTCAATTACGAACAGGATTGTATGGTAAACCATTTCGGGTTTACAAATTCCGTTCAATGTATCAAGACGCGGAAAAAAGAGGCGCACAATGGGCCAGTCAACGTGACCCCCGCATTACCAGAGTAGGATATTGGCTACGAGTTCTGCGAATTGATGAACTCCCCCAAATTTGGAATGTTTTGCGTGGAGAAATGAGTCTGATTGGTCCACGTCCAGAAAGGCCAGAGTTTGATGTCAAGCTCAAAGAAGCAATTCCTTATTACGAAATGCGTTATCTAGTCAAACCAGGAATTACTGGTTGGGCCCAAGTGCTTTATCCCTACGGATCTTCTCTAGAAGATGCCTATGAAAAACTGGCTTACGACCTTTACTACATCAAAAACTATTCCTTATGGTTGGATATAGTCATAGTCTTGAAAACCATCAGAGTTGTTTTATTAGGTAAAGGCAGATGAATCAAAAAGTCTTGGTGACAGGAGGTGCCGGCTATATTGGTTCCCACGTCGTGCGTCAACTAGGTGAGGCTGGCTATGATGTGGTTGTATATGACAATTGTTCTACAGGAGTAGCGCAAGCCGTACTTCATGGTCAGCTAATTGTTGGCGACTTAGGAGATATAGACCGCCTTTACCAAGTCTTTGGCAAATATCAATTTAGTGCAGTGCTGCATTTTGCCGCCAGTCTAGTTGTACCAGAATCCGTTGCCCAACCCCTTGATTACTACGCCAACAACACCCGGAATACTCTGAACTTACTGCGTTGCTGTAGTATCATGGGGGTTAACCAGTTGATATTTTCCAGTACAGCCGCAGTTTACGGCGAACCTAGAGAAAATCCCGTCACAGAGCTTACTCCTACCCTGCCCATTAACCCCTACGGTCGCTCCAAACTGATGAGCGAATGGATGATTCAAGACTACGGAATGGCATCTCGGCTGCGGTATGTAATTCTCCGTTATTTTAACGTTGCGGGAGCAGACCCTGGTGGTAGAATCGGACAAAACTCAAGCAATGCAACTCATTTAATTGCCAGTGCTTGTAATGCAGCCCTGAAACGCCAACCAGAATTCAAGATATTTGGCAATGATTTCCCCACCCCAGATGGGACAGGAATTAGAGATTATATCCATGTTGAAGACCTAGCCGCAGCCCATGTTGATGGGTTACGCTATCTAGAACAGGATGGTGAAAGTCAAATTCTTAATTGTGGCTATGGAAAAGGTTATAGTGTCAGACAAGTTGTGGAACGGGTCAAGATAATTGCTGGAGTAAATTTTCCCGTCATTGAAGTGGCGCGTCGTCCTGGAGATCCAGCCTGTGTTACCGCTGATGCAGAAAAAATCAAACAGGTATTGAATTGGCAACCCAAGTATAATAACCTAGATAATATCATCTCTAGCTTTCTCGCTTGGGAAAGAAGCAAAGTTTTACTGAGCAGAGTTTCATGAACCTATTCGATTAGACTTCCTGGGGTGCAACTGGGAAAACTCTTCAATTTGTCAAATAGTGAGAAAAGAGCATTGTTTACTGAGTTTTATGTTATCAAGTATAATTAAGCTGCCTAATAGGCGATCGCTATTTTACAAAAGTTAAACGCCCAAAACGTGGAATAATTGAAGTTTTTGTCCAAAAAGATGATCTACAATTTGTAAAGCGCGTAAGTCCTATACTTAGTATATTTTCTTAAATTAATTTATGTCCATTAACCAAGAAGACCAAGATTCCTCTATTGACATCCAACAATACTGGCTAATATTCAAAGGACGTTGGCCTATGGCATCAATCGTCTTTGCAGTTGTCTTCGGAGTCACAGCCCTTGTCACTTACTCAACAAAACCAGTTTACGAGTCAGAAGGGAAATTGGTTTTCACTAAAAAAAGTGGTGCTTCATCACTCACAAGTCTCTCCCAACAGATGGGAGAACTGGGCGCACTGACAAACCTCAGCAACCCAGTAGATACAGAATCCGAGATCATTCGTTCCTACCCCATTGTTAACAAAACTATTACCACCCTGAAGTTAACTGATGATCAAGGCAAACAGCTTTCCTTAGAAGTTTTTCTCAAAAAATTGAAGCTGAAAACTATCCGAGGTACGGATGTCATGCAGCTTTCTTACAGGAGTACAAATCCCCAGGAAGCAGCCAAGGTGGTAAATTCCATCATGAAATATTACCTAGAGAGTAATGTTCGCACCAATCGTACAGAAGCTAGATCAGCGCGAGAATTTTTATCTAAGCAATTACCAGAGGTTGAGAAACGAGTTACAAAAGCAGAAATGAACCTGCGTAGGTTTAAAGAAAACAATCGAGTAGTCGCTCTGGATGTAGAAGCCAAAACCGGCTTAGAATCTCTAGGAAAATTAGATGAAGCAATTACAAAAAGCCAAGGGGAATTAGCGGCGGTCTTGACTCGTTCTGTAGCCTTACAGAATGAAATGAAATTGGGTACGCAACAGGCTGTTGATCTCAGTAGTTTAAGTCAATCCCCTGGTGTACAACAGGTACTTACAGAATACCAAAAAACACAATCTGAACTAGCAATAGCACGAAGTCTTTACACCAATGACAATCCAAAAGTCGTGGATTTAGTCATGAAAGAGGCATCCCTGAAAAACGTACTCAAAGAGCGAGTTGCCCAGACCGTTGGTAGTTCCGAATCCCTACCCAAACAGAACTTGCACATAGGAGAACTCAAACAATCACTAACTCAAGACCTTGTCAAATCAGAGGTAGAAAGGTTAGCATTAACAAAACAAGTAGAGGAACTGCAAAGGGTATTTATAGTTAACAGAAGACGTTTGGATAGTTTGCCTCGCCTGGAACAACAACAACTACAGCTACAGCGGCAGTTAACCGTAGCACAACTCACCTATCAAGAACTCCTCAAGCAATTCCAGTTCATTGAAGTATTGGAGAATCAGAATGTCGGTAATTCACGGATTATATCTGAGGCTTTAGTTCCTGAGCGTCCCGTTTCTCCCAAGATACCCCTCAACTTAGCACTAGGCGGATTTTTAGGAATTATTTTGGGTGCAGGAACAGCCTTGGTGTTGGAATCCATGAATCAATCCCTCAAAAATATTGAAGAAGCCAATCGGCTGTTGGGCTTTCCTTTACTGGGGACAATTCCCCTATATATTGGAAAAAATCCCAAGAATCCCCAGGAAGGTCGGCAAGAGTTGCCTGTGTTGAATAACCCCTATTCACCAGTCAGTACATCCTTTGAAATGCTCCAGACTAACCTGGGATTCACCCTATCTGACAAAGAATTACGGGTAATTTTGCTGACTAGTTCCATACCTGGAGAGGGTAAATCTTTCGTAGCGGCAAATTTAGCGTTAGCAGCCGCCGCCCAGCCAGGACGAAGAGTGCTATTAGTGGATGCCGATATGCGTCGTCCCCGTCAACAAAGCATTTGGGAAATACATAATTTATTGGGACTAAGCAATGTCCTAGCTGGTCAGGTGCAGTTAAAAAATGCTGTCCAGGAAGTATCTCCCCAAGTGCATATATTACCAGCAGGAAGAACTCCACCCAGCCCAGTCACACTTTTGGATTCCCAGCGCATGGCTGACTTAATTGAAGAAGCAAGGCGTGAATATGATTTTATAATTATTGACACGCCACCATTAACTGCTGTCACTGATCCAATGATAGTTGGCAAGTACGTAGATGGGTTATTGCTGGTTGTTCGACCTGGATTTGTGGAATATTCAGCGGTAAAATCTGCGAAGTCATTACTTGAGCAGGCGAGAGTGCCTACTCTGGGAATGGTCGTCAATGGTATTAGTGAGGAAAATGGTTATGGTGGTTATTATAAGTATAAGGATTATTACGGCGAAAAAGTAGTAAGTAAGGAGAAGCGATCGCAAGCTAATGTGCGGTAAGGCTTGCCCCTTGCCATAACGACGGTTTTCAATGCTAACCTACTTAGTACCCCTGAAAAACAACTTGAATTATCTGTGTTTTAGGAGTTGAGCTTTGATGGTCTTTTGATCTCGGTTCCTCCCTCGCAACCTCCTCGTAATTGGGAAGGCCGGAGCAGGGGAAAGCTATGTCTAATTATGGTGTAACCCTCGAAACAATATCTGAGATCGCCAACCAATACTGATAGAAAAAACCGATATTCTGCCTGCATTGGCAGGAATAGAGTTAAAATTAACTGTTGATCATGTATTTGGCTGGTTGAAAATGGCTTAACTAAGCAATATATTGGATAAGATAAGAATCTTAGAGACTTCCAATAAAAAAATATCCCAAAATTTCTTGTAGTGCAGGCATCTTGCCTGCTAATAATACAAGCAGTTCATCTTTTTTGTGGAGTTCTCTTAGAGGATGTTTGAAAAGGGTAACTTATTTTTTGGTGTTCCCTTAAACGATTTCCACAGTCGGCTACCCCAATCATAAATATATGACCATCAGTGCCGTAAAAGATATTACAAAAGATATTACATTAGAAAAGTTCTTAATGATGCCGGAGACCAAGCCTGCATTAGAGTTCTTGGATGGAAATATTATTCAAAAACCTATCCCTAAAGGAAGACACAGTTGTTTACAGTACGAATTATGTAATGGAATTAATCAGATTACAAAAAAGGGGAAGTTAGCTTATGCTTTCCCTGAATTGAGGTGTAGTTTTGGTAATCGTTCAATTGTTCCTGATATAGCAGTTTTTACATGGGAACATATCCCTTTCCTTAGCAGTGGAGAAGTCCCA
Source organism: Dolichospermum compactum NIES-806 (assembly GCF_002368115.1). Lineage (NCBI taxonomy): Bacteria > Bacillati > Cyanobacteriota > Cyanophyceae > Nostocales > Aphanizomenonaceae > Dolichospermum > Dolichospermum compactum. The sequence goes on from NZ_AP018316.1 coordinate 1,058,216, forward strand.
GATAGATTTGAACAGTCTCCCGATTGGGTAATTGAGATTCTTTCTCCTGAACAGAAATCAAATAAAGTGATTGGCAATATCTTGTATTGTATAGAGCATGGATGTAAATTAGGATGGTTTCTTGATCCTGATGATTTAAGTATTCTAGTATTTTTGTGCGATCGCCAACCAATACTAATGGAAAAAACCGATATTCTGCCTGCATTGGCAGGAATAGAGTTAAAATTAACTGTTGATCATGTATTTGGCTGGTTGAAAATGGCTTAACTAAGCAATATATTGGATAAGATAAGAATCTTAGAGACTTCCAATAAAAAAATATCCCAAAATTCCTTGTAGTGCAGGCATCTTGCCTGCTAATAATACAAGCAGTTCATCTTTTTTGTGGAGTTCTCTTAGAGGATGTTTGAAAAGGGGGCGTTGCTGAATCGAGGTATGAAATTTCCAAATTGAACCTTTAAAAATCTTACGTTTGCGCCTTTGCGTGAGACTGAAATTCATACCCTTAATCAGCAACGCCGAAAAGCGTAACTTATTTTTTGGTGTTCCCTTAAACGATTTCCACAGTCGGCTACCCCAATCATAAATATATGACCATCAGTGCCGTAAAAGATATTACAAAAGATATTACATTAGAAAAGTTCTTAATGATGCCGGAGACCAAGCCTGCGTCAGAGTTCTTGGCTGGAGATATTATTCAAAAACCCATGCCTAAAGGAAGACACAGCCGACTGCAAGGGAAACTTAGCAGCGAAATTAATTTGGTGAGTGAATCTGAAAAAATTGCCTATGCTTTTCCTGAACTCAGGTGTAGCTTTGGTAATCGTTCAATTGTTCCTGATATAGCAGTTTTCACATGGGAACATATTCCTTTCCTTAGCAGTGGAGAAGTCCCAGATAGATTTGAACAGTCTCCCGATTGGGTAATTGAGATTCTCTCTCCTGAACAGAAATCAAATAAAGTGATTGGCAATATCTTGTATTGTATGGAGCATGGATGTAAATTAGGATGGTTTCTTGATCCTGATGATTTAAGTATTCTAGTATTTTTGTGCGATCGCCAACCAATACTGATGGAAAAAACCGATGTTCTGCCTGTATTGGCAGGAGTAGAGTTAAAATTAACTGTTGATGATGTATTTGGCTGGTTGAGAATGGCTTAATCAAGCAATACCTTAGAGAAGTTATCTCCTCGCTACCAATGTTAAATTAGTCCCTATGGGGATGCCATCGCAGGATAGTATGACTGAATCAACATTGCCTAAACTAAATAACCCACAGATAGATAGTTTATCACCAGATTTTGTTAAGCCGCCGACACAAGACGAATTACTCTACGATGATGGCATTCCCATGGAGACTTACCGCCATAAACTGCAAATGGATTTACTAGTTGATCCTTTGTCATATTGGCTACGCGATCGCAATGCCTTTGTGGGCGGAAATATGTTTGTTTATTTTAGCCCCCATCAATTAAAAAATCACGATTTTCGCGGTCCAGATATGTTTGCCGTGCTAGATGTTCCCAAAGGTGAGCGTAAATGCTGGGTAACTTGGGAAGAGGGTAAAAGTCCAGATGTAGTAGTAGAGTTACTGTCTGCAAGCACCGCGTCGCGGGATAAAACAGAGAAAAAAGAAATTTACCAAAAACGGCTGCGAGTACCAGAGTATTTCTGGTTTGATCCCTTTAATCCCAGTGATTTTGCTGGGTTTAGTATGGGCAGTGATGGTTATGAACCGATAATTCCCGATGCCCAAAATAGACTGGTTAGTAAGCAGTTAGGGTTAGCCTTAGTGCAGTGGTCGGGGGTGTTTGGCTATGCCGATACTGTTTGGTGTCGGTGGGCAACTTTGGATGGGGTTCTTTTACCTACGGAGCATGAACTGGCTCAGGAAGCACAACAGCAAGCTCAGGAAGCACAACAGCAAGCTCAGGAAGCACAACAGCAAGCTCAAGAAGCACAACAGCAAGCTCAAGAGGCACAACAAAGAGCAGAGGGAGCAGAATTATTACTAGCACAAGAACAACAGAGAATGGAAAAGTTGCTGGCACAATTACGGGCAAAGGGAATAAATCCCCATGAATTCTAGTAGAATCGAAAAAACTATCAAGATTTTCTCTAAAATCACCATTGGCAAAATCTAGAATGAAATAACCCGGCATACAAACCATACTCCCCAAATAGCAAAATCATGTCTTATAATCAGTACAAAAATATTGCCCAAGTCTTAGAGGATTTTCCTTTAACTTATCAAGAAGAGAATTTCATCCAAGAAAATCCCTTAGAGATTGATGATTACTTTCGTAATCGTTTTGAATTGGTTTTACGGGAAGGAGTTGTATTTAACTCAGAGTATGCCATTTGTGAAGGAGTTATTTTCCCTATTTTAATTGAAATTTGGCAAAAGTATAAAGATAAGTTATTAATATGGAGTCATCAGCCATTAAATTTTGATGAAAGACTATCAGGTATCCCTGATTATATTGTTGCTAAAAGATCGCCTAGAGGTAAAATTGTTTTTGATTCTCCTTATTTAATATTAGTAGAAGCTAAAAAAGACAACTTTGAGGAAGGTTGGGGACAATGTTTAGCCGAATTAATTGCTGCTCAGAAGCTAAATAATCAACCGGAACAATTATTATATGGTATTGTTTCTAATGGTAAAATATGGGAATTTGGACAACTGCGAGAACAGAATTTTATTCAAAATATCCAAGAGTATAGTATATCTAATTTAGATAAATTATTTGCCGGACTTAACTTCGTTTTTGGACAAGGTTAGTTTTAGTTAGTTCTTTATGCTAGAAAATATGCCCAAAATGAAAATTGGCTCATGCTAAGTAAATTAAATTTCAAAAAAAAGTTGTCATTTCTTAAATCAAGTGATAAACTAAGAGGAATTATTGCAAATACAGGTTGGTTATTTGCAGACCGCATCCTTCGCATGGGTGTGGGGTTATTTGTGGGGGTTTGGGTCGCTCGCTACTTAGGAGTACAACAGTTTGGGGTTTTTAACTACGCTACTGCTTTTGTAGCTTTATTTAGTACCCTTTCAACCCTCGGTTTAGATGCCATAGTAGTCCGTTCTATTGTGCGTGAGCCTGAGAAGAGAGCGGAAATTTTAGGGACAGCTTTCTGGCTCAAATTGCTTGGTGGGATTGCAGCTTTAGTATTAGCTGTTAGCTGTATTATGGTGGTACGTCATGATGACAGCTTGACTATTTCTCTGGTGGCGATTTTGTCATCTGTAGGGATTTTTCAAGCTTTTGACACAATTGATCTATGGTTTCAATCTCAAGTACAGTCAAAATATACTGTAATTGCTAAAAATACAGCTTTTGTTGTTATTACCTTAGTAAAAGTTATTCTCATCAGCATTCATGCTCCATTAATTGCTTTCGCTTGGGCGGCATTAGGAGAGATAGGTTTAGGTGCGATCGGTTTGATCATATCCTACAGAGTTAGGGGTTATTCACCTTGGTTGTGGCCTTGGAGTCTGCCATTAGCTAAGACGCTTCTCAAGGAAAGTTGGCCTTTGATCTTGTCTGGTGTAACTATCATGATTTACATGAGAATTGACCAGATCATGCTAGGACAAATGGTTGGTGACAAAGCTGTAGGTCTTTATTCAGCTGCAACTCGTATTTCTGAGGTTTGGTATTTTATTCCTACAGCTATAGTTTCTTCAGTTGCGCCCACAATTTATGCTGCTAAAGAGGTAAGTGAAGCACTATATTATCAACGAATAAAACAGTTGATCAGAATGCTAGTGTTGATTTCTCTTGTAATTTCTGTGCCGATGTCTTTGATGTCTTTTAAACTAATTACAATACTTTTTGGTAATGGTTACGCCGAAGCTGGAAAGATATTAGCAATTCATATTTGGGCTTCTTTATTTGTATTTATGGGGGTAGCCACATCACCTTGGTTTATAGCGGAAGGTTTAACTGAGTTTTCATTTCATCGAACTCTGATTGGGGCGGTTGTAAACGTTGTGCTAAACTTTCTTTTAATTCCCAGTTATGGTGGTATTGGTGCTGCGATCGCTACTGTTATTTCTCAAGCATTTGCTGCTTTTTTTAGTAATGCCACTCATCCAAAAACCAGAAAATTATTTTATCTTCAGATTAAGTGCCTTATACCTTTTGGTTAGTTTAAAAACACTGATAGAAACTGATAGAATAGGAAGCATTAGGAAGCATTACAAGATTTTTTTCTAATATTTAGGAGTGAACAATCGTGTTTAGAAGCAATGGAAATTTTACATTTTGGAATTGTGTATTTTCTATTTGGGCTTATGTATTCTCTTCACCTTACTTCAGAAAACTAAATACACTGCTTTTTTATTTATCGTTAAGAGGGCTTGGTGTACTCAACTACGAAACAAAATATTTGTCTGGAGAACTGAATTGGTTAAAAAAATACTTGTCAATATTTAAAGAACCTGTGATATTTGATGTTGGTGCTAATGTTGGGAATTACTCAAATGATATTTTGAAGATGTTTCCACACTCGAAAATCTATGCTTTTGAGCCTCATCCTCAAAACTTTGTAAAATTAGAAAAATTAGTTGGTGAAAGTGCTAGTGTATTCAAAAATGCTGTAGGCGATAAGTTTGAACAAATCAAATTGTATGACTATGAGGAGAGAGATGGTAGTTGTCATGCATCAATTTACCAAGGGGTAATTGAAGATATCCATCATAAAAAATCTGTTTCTCACACTGTTGATGTTGTTATGCTTGACCATTTTTGCCTAGAAAACAACGTTCACTCAATTGACTTGCTTAAAATAGATACAGAAGGCAATGAATTAAAATGTCTAATGGGAGCAAGGCAATTACTACGAGATGGCAAGATAAATGCAGTTCAGTTTGAGTTCAATGAAATGAACATTATTAGTCACTCGACATTTAAAGACTTTTGGGACTTACTTGACAATTTTGACTTTTATAGACTTTTACCTGGTGGTAAGCTATTGCCAATCAGAAAATATAGCCCTGTTATTTGTGAAATATATGCGTATCAGAATATTGTCGCTCTGAAACGATCTTAGCCTAAAGTAGAGTTTCTAGAGCGAATTTAAGTTAACCTAATTTACCAGCCGCTTTTATATGAAAACTCCAGTTGCATTTATTATATTTAACCGTCCTGATACAACCAAAAGAGTATTTGAAGCAATTCGTCAGGCTAAACCTTCCAAGCTTTTGGTAATTGCAGATGGACCCCGTGCGGACCGTCCGGGAGAAGCAGAAAAATGTGCTGCTGCAAGGGCGATTATTGACAGTGTGGATTGGGAATGTGAGGTATTGACTAATTATTCCGATACAAATCTTGGGTGTGAAAAAAGACCACCTACAGGAATTACATGGGTATTTGAACAGGTAGAGGAAGCTATTATTCTTGAAGATGATTGTTTACCTCACCCTAGTTTTTTTCCTTTCTGTGAGGAACTTTTAGATCGCTATCGAGACGATAACAGGGTTGCTGTTATTTCTGGAAATAATCTAATTGGACACAAAACCAGCCCATATAGTTATTACTTTTCAAAATATCCATATATTTGGGGTTGGGCAACTTGGAAAAGAGCATGGAGGTATTATGATCTAGAGACGAGCTTGTGGACAGAAATTAAAAATGGCAGTTGGCTGGAAAATATTCTGCCAAGTAAGAAATCGGTAAAATACTGGGAAAAAATATTCCAAAATACTTATGATGGAAAAGCTGAAACATGGGACTACCAGTGGACATTTGCTTGTTTAATCAACAACTTTCTTAGCATCACACCTAATGTGAACCTTATATCCAATATCGGATTCGGTGAATCTGCTACACACACTAAAAATAGTGATGATAAACTTTCTAATCTTTCCGTTGAGGAAGTTAATTTTCCCTTAGTACATCCGCCTTTTATGATCAACGATAAAAAAGCTGATATTCTGGCAGATGACACTGTATTTTCTACGCCATTAATTGACAGGGTAAAGCGAAAAATAAAAAAAATGATTTCCAAGTGAAACGCATCTGAATAAATAAGAATCGGGTGAAGGGAAGCAGGGGGAGCAGGCGAAATTTTTCTATTCGACTATTACGGATCGGAATCTTTTTATGAGAAATTACAGGAATTTGACTGGCACTGAAACTGAATTGTTTTATGCTCTTCTGGATTCTGTACATCTAATAATAGATAAAAGCCTTTCACACCGATCATTTCCCTTACCAAACATTCAATTAAGGATTTTTTAGCAAATGAGAATTTTGTGTCAAGATATTAATAGTCAAATTTTAGACTTGCAAGAATTAAATTATCTAAGTTCTTTCTCTGGAAAGGACTTAAAAATTGAAGATGTTTGGAAGCTAATGGATGAAGCATGGGATGATTGTTCGGCTGGTTATCGACAAGACGATGAGCTTGCGGTTTCATTGTTTTACGCATCCCCTGTATGGCTTCTTAATGGCATATTTACTGAATGTGATTCCGTTTCTAAACAACACAGAGAATCTATTTCTCAATGGGTTGCGAAAATCGAACCTCACTTAGTTGTGGATTTTGGCGGTGGATATGGTTCTCTAGCGAGAAAAATTGCTGCGATGTGCCTAAAAGCGGAAGTTAAGATTGTTGAACCATATCCCAAGAAAATTTCAAAACATCTAGCAGAACCTTATAAGAACTTAGAATACATACCCAAACTTCCTGAATCTGCGGATGTTATAATTGCACAGGATGTGTTAGAGCATGTATCAGATCCATTAAATGTTTTTTCTCAATTGTTAGACTCGACTAAAGTTGGTGGGTATGTTATTACAGCAAATTGCTTCTACCCTGTTATCAAATGCCATTTGCCTCATGTCTTTCACTTTCGGTATAGCTTTCGATTCATTGCTCCTATGCTGGGATGTGATTATATAGGAACAGTAACTGGTGCTAATCACGCTCAAATTTTTAGAAAAAATGATCGACAAAAAAAATGGAGACAAACAAGAATCTTTGAAAAAATGTCTTATTTTATATTCCCTATTTGTGAAGTATCTAAGTCTATACTAAAACCTGTTTTCGGTCGAATTAGACACAATTAAAAAGCTTTTTAAGGTCAATGAACCCACTACTAATTAGCAGCAGTGATATTAGCGGAGGTGCTGCCCGTGCCGCTTATCGTTTACACCGAGGGTTGCAAAATATTGGTGTAGATTCCCAAATGCTTGTACAAAATAAGCAAAGTGATGATTATACAGTAACTGCTCCAGTCAGCAAACTAAGTAAAGGTATTGGCAAATTAAAACCCACTCTCGATAGTCTGCCATTACAACTTTATCCGCAGCGCGATCGCTCTACCTATTCCGTTCAATGGCTACCAGATAACTTAGCCGCACAAGTAGCTCAAATCAATCCTGATGTGATTAATTTACACTGGATTAATGGTGGCTATCTAAAAATAGAGACTATTGCTAAATTCAAAAAACCCATAGTTTGGACACTCCATGATATGTGGACATTTACAGGAGGATGTCACTACAACGGAGATTGTATGAATTACACAAACTCCTGCGGGGCTTGTCCTCAACTGCACAGCAATAAAGAAAAAGACTTATCGCGCTGGATTTGGCAACGTAAAGCCAATGCGTGGAAAAACTTAAATTTAACTATAGTTACTCCAAGTCATTGGCTGGCTAAATGTGCAGCTTCTAGCTCTTTACTAAAAGATACAAGAATTGAGGTTATTCCTAATGGACTGGATACGAAACAGTATAAACCAATTGAAAAATATGTAGCACGGTCTATTCTCGGTTTACCTGAAGATAAGCAACTAATTCTATTTGGTGCTGTGAGTGCAACTAGCGATCCCAGAAAAGGGTTTAATTTTCTACAATCAGCCTTACAAAATCTCAGTCAATCAGGGTGGAGAGAGCGACTAGAACTAGTTGTATTTGGATCTTCTCAACCTAAAAACCCTACTAAACTTGGCTTTAAATCACATTATTTAGGTAGATTAAATGATGATATTTCTCTATCCTTAGTCTATGCAGCCGCGGATGTATTTCTTGCTCCTTCTGTGCAAGATAATTTACCAAACACAGTTATGGAGTCTTTAGCTTGCGGTACTCCTTGCGTAGCTTTTGATATTGGCGGTATGTGTGATATGATAGAGCATCAACAGAATGGCTATTTAGCCAAACCCTTTAATACAGATGACTTAGCCAAAGGAATTGTATGGGTATTGGAGGATGAGGAAAGATTACGAAAGTTAGGAAGTAATAGTCGTGAAAAAGTTGAGCAGAACTTTACTTTAGAAATCCAAGCTAGGAAGTATCTATCAATATATGATTCATGTCTTGAATCTCTATAAATAAATTTTCCAATCTCTAAGAGAACTCCAGAAAATCATTGATCCAGCGGGAGCATTTCAATTTGGAATGAGTGTAAATACTTATGACTCCCGGTTCGCTCATTTTTTTGGAGTTCGAGAAATTGCCAAAAAAACAATAAATCTAGGTGTCGTAATGGTTTTAGCGATTTCCCAAAATTTAGCTTGAACTACCACACCCGGTGCTAAAACTCTATTTTTATGCGATCGCATAAATTCTGTAGGGTAGTATACTCAACACGGCTTAATTACTTGATTTTATGGGTAGGGGTTTAGCACTGCTAAACCCCTACAAATCTGGGGTTTTCGTGATTTTACAAAAGTCCATATCTCAACCGTATAAACATCGTCAACGAATTCCTAACTATTCTACATATCAGAAATTAGGTATTCCTATTGGTTCTGGATCTGTTGAATCAAAAATTAAACAGATTGGTGCCAGAGTCAAGATTAGTGGCGCAATCTGGAAACGGCAAAATGTTCCTCGGATTCTCCGAGTTCGTTGTGCTTATCTTAACAATTCATCCTGCTTGAGTATTTATAGTCTAAAATTGAAATATTTATGAAATCTTTGGATAGTAAAAAAAGTGAAAGCTACTTACATTTTATTAATTCTCTACAACTTAATATTAATTTTGTAAATATTGAATCCGCTAGTGTTCGTAGTGTTGAATCTATGACTGGTTGGCGCGGTATTGAGACATTAGTTTGTTTGAATGATGGCGGTGAAATTTATGATGTAGATATCCGTTATGCTTGGAAAGCAGATATATTTAAACAGTATCTCTTTGATAATAAGTGGAGTGAAGATATTCTTTTAACGGCTTCTAAAAATAAAGTAAATAGATTTAAAGTGATTATTTATCTATGTGATACTTCAATAAATCTAGATTTTGAAAAGCATTGTGAATCTGTTCCTAAAAGATTCTTAGTAGGAAAGTATTGGCAAAGAATTGATCATGTATACTTGCAATTACCAACTTCACATCCATTTATAATTCCAGATCATGCTGCGGAACAAGAACGGATAGGTTATTCAACAACCTGCTTATTGACTAAGGATCATCCTAATGTAACTACAGAAACAGTTAGTGAAAATAATAATGGCATTTTGTTTTTATCACATAACACTCAACTTTCAAGTGAAGGTGGCTTAAGGAATAAAGGATTTTTGAAACCTTCTAGCCGTGAGTTACCTTTAGTTTCTGTAATTACTGTGGTGTTTAATGGAGAAAGGTATATAGAACAAACTATCCAGTCGGTAATCAATCAATCTTATCCCAATGTTGAATATATAATAATTGACGGTGGTTCTACCGATGAAACTATTAATATAATACGCAAGTATGATGATCAAATAAATTATTGGATTAGTGAGCCAGACAACGGAATTTACAATGCAATGAACAAGGCATTATCTATTGCCGCTGGAGATTGGATTTTCTTTCTTGGTTCTGATGATATTTTATTTGATACTGAGGTAATTAATAAATTTATTTTTTGTCAAAAAGATATAGATGTTGACATTATTTTTGGCAATGTTATATTTAGCAATAACTATTATTTTAAATCTAAGTTAAATTACAAGATACTGGTGGGGAATACATTGCATCACCAATCATGTTTTTACCGTAAATATTTATTTAATGATTTCCGTTATCAAGATAGATATAAAATTGGTGCAGATTATGAGTTGAATTTAAAAATATACACCCAAAATGGCAGCTACAAATATATAAACAGTCCTGTTTCTATATTTAGATATGAAGGAGAAAGTTCTAGAAATAGAGATTTGGGGATTAAAGAGATGAATAATATTAGAAGCAAGTATGTTAACTATGTAGTTAATACAATTATGAGTTTAATTTTGAAAATTAGGGGCATAATTGCAAATCAGCAAATGAGTAAGCTAAATAGGTAGGAATTTAAGCAAGTATTTATACACTTATATTATAAACTGAAAACACTGATCAGGTATAGTTATAGTCATAATCTTTGCAAAACAAGAATATTACTAGAACATCAACATTGATAGGCACATACTAAACACAATCTTTTATAAGGAAGACCAAGATTATGATTATGGATCAACCTGAATTAATTTCTACGACTGAGGGAATACTGTTTATACTAGTTATTTATAAAAGAAGATTAAATGAATCAGATTCATTTATATCATTGGTTAACTCTTTACAAAATACTCATTTAAATATAGATATTTTTATTTATGATAATAGTCCTTCGTCAATGATTCTTAATGAGGAATTATCTGGCGAAAATTGGAAGATTCACTATGTTCATGACGAAACTAATCCTGGTGTAAGCAAAGCATATAACGAGGGATTTAAGCTAGGAAAAAAATTGAATAAGAAATGGCTTTTACTTTTGGATCAGGATACTAAACTCCCAGATGATGCCATTATCAAGTATTCTAGAGCAGTGCTAGATAATAATGAGCATTCTTTATTTGCACCTATCCTTGTTTCCACAAATGGAACTATCTATTCTCCATGTAACTATTTCTTTAAAAGAGGTTTTCCGATGAAGTCAATGGAGATTGGAATAGTGAAAGCTAGAAGAAAATCACTACTGAATAGTGGTCTATTAATAAGTATTGATATTTTCGAGAAAGTTGGCGGTTACAATGAAAGACTTAAGCTAGACTTTAGTGATTTTGACTTTATTGATAGATACAGGCAAGTTTATCAATATTTTTATATTGTTGATACTAAGTGTATTCATGAACTTTCTGCTACAGAAGATGATGTAAATGCCTTATTGAAAAGATTCACAACTTATTGCGAAAGCATTAAATACTTTGGTAAAATTGATTTAAATACTTTAATCCTTTTATGTGTAACGTTTATCAGGGCTATTAGATTATCTATTAAGTTTAGAAACATCAAATTTTTATATATATTTGCCAAGAAATTAATCAATCAGCATCTACCTTGAAAATTTAGTCTTTTGGAATTACAGTAAAACTTGCAAATCAAGCAATAAGTGGGAAATTTACTCTTATGACAAAACACAAGAAAGTCTCAAACAAAGTCGAAATAGATTTGTATTTAATTTCAATCATTTTTAAACTATAGGAATCCGGTTTGATTCTTGTTCATTATACTGAGACTCAATCGTTGATTCGATGGGGTTTATGGTTTACAGCTTGTTCAAAAATCAAATAGTAGCCCTATATGATTTATATAATCTTAATTATAATTTACGGTTCTACCGTACTTGTTATGCTAAATAATCAATCTGAAGGAGGGAACAGGGAACAGGGTAAAGAGGCAATATTTTGTAATAATGTTCAAAATTATGGCTTATTTCTTATGTATAGCAAGCTTTCCGAAATTTTTTGGATTTGATTGTGCATATTAGGTACTGAAGAACCGAATTTACTTGGCTAATAATTATGATTAATCCTTGGTATACGTACGTATTTTCATTCTCTCTTGTATTATTTTGTTATTCGTTGGGTTGGTCTGAATTATATCCGAGTCTGACCTGGAATTTGTTGCTTTTCTTATTAACTACTTTTATAGTTTCAGTCGTAATTGGTTGTCGACATAGAACATCTTTTATATTCAAGGATATAAATTATGACAAAAATCTTTACCGTATAACAGTCTATCTTTATTTTCTATGGATTACACAATTCATTTATGCAAAAGGTATTCCTTTGGTTAAGGTCATAAGAGGTGAATATTATGATTACACGCAATTTGGAATTCCTACTCTACACGTCTTCATTGTTACATTTAGCTCTTTTTTTACAGTTTACTTATTTCATGTTTATATTTGCAATAAAAAATCTAACCTTTTAATTATTTATTTACTCAATCTATTACCTCCTATATTGATAGTTAATAGAGGTATGTTTTTAATTAATTTAGTATCTTGCTTGTTTGTATATCTTATCTATTATAGCAATAAGAATATAGAATTTATAAAAATAGCTAAAAAAGGGGTTTCAATTTTATTAATCTTATTCTTAATACTTTTTGGTTTTGGTGCAATAGGAAACTTAAGAACGGCAAGTCAATTGGCAGACAAAAATTCTAATTTAGAAAATTTTATTTTAGATGTAGGAGAAGCTAGTCCAGGCTTTATAAATTCACCTATTCCGAAGGAATTTTTTTGGGCTTATCTTTATATCTCATCTCCATTGGCAAATTTACAGACAAATATAAATGATGATAAATATTTGGATTTAGATTTAACTAATTTTATAATGTTCATTAATACGCAATTATTACCAGATTTTATCTCCAAAAGAATCAATACTATTTATGATGCAGATACAAAACAACCTATTTTGATGGTAAATGCACTTACTGTATCAAGTGTTTATGCAGCAAGTTATGTATATTTATCTTGGCTTGGTGTTGTTATTATGAGTATATTTATTATCATTTTTCCATTATTTTATATTTCATTTTTATCCAAAAAAAGTAAATATTATGTTACTGCTATAGCAATATTAAATTCTCTATATCTATTCTTGATTTTTGATAATATGTTTAGCTTTAGTGGCTTAAGCCTTCAACTATTGTATCCTTTAATTTTCCATAAATTAGATAAAATGAAATTAATAGGTAGATAAATACATGAAAATATCAGTATGTATGGCAACTTATAATGGTTGTAAATATGTAAATGATCAGATATCATCTATATTGGTACAGTTAAGGGCAGATGACGAATTGATTATTGTTGATGATAAATCAACAGATATTACTTTGCAAATAATTGACACATTCAATGATTCAAGAATAAAAATATTCAAAAATGAAGTTAATTTAGGAGTTACAAAAAACTTTGAAAAAGCTATAAACAACGCCACTGGTAATTTAATATTTTTAAGTGATCAAGATGATGTATGGCTTCCTAATAAAGTCGAGAAGATTTTAGAAGTATTCCAAAAGTATCCTGATATAACACTGGTACTTAGTGATGCACAAATTATAGATTCAGAAGGTCAAGTAACTGCAAATTCGTTCTTTAAACTTAGAGGCAAATTTGTTGCTGATCCACTTTCAAATTTTATAAAAAATAAATATCATGGTTGTACTTTAGCTTTTAGGAGAGAAATGCTTGAAGTATTTTTACCGTTTCCTGATGATATCTCAATGCATGATATATGGATTGGTATAGTTAATGGAATCTATGGGAAAGCTTTTTACATAGACGAACCTTTAATACAGCATAGGAGACATAACAGTAATACAAGTGTTGGCATCTTTAGCAATTTAGTAATTTTACAAATGTTAAAGTGGCGCTTTGCTTTAGCAAAAAATATTGTAAATTTGTTGTTAAAACATAGAAATAGAAAAATCAAAACTTGACAGCTAAGTAAAAACACATTTTTGCGTTTAGGCTGGATTAATCGCATAGATTTTCAATCTAGACAATGAGCTATTTCAAATAATTTTTATGAAACGAATGCTGGATATACTGAAGTTTATAATTCTCCTAATTTCCCCTAAAATTTACGCTAATTTTAAATATTTTTGTCTTCCTATGCAGAAGAATAATATATTTAAAACAAAACATCTATCATAGTAAATAAAATGAATTTATGGAAATAAAAGTACGTATTACTGCTTCACTAGTCTTATACAAAAATAATCCTGAAATGATTCATAAGACTGTATTATCAACAATCAATACACCATTGAATATACACTTGTGTGTTGTTGATAACTCGCCTTCTACAGATTTAGAAAAAGTATTCAAGGATTTAAAAAATGTTAATTACTACCATAATAATGGTGACAATGTAGGTTTTGGCAAAGCCCATAATATAGCTATTTCTAAATGTGGAGTTTCTGATTACCATCTTGTGCTTAACCCAGACATCTATTTTGATGAAAATGTCATACCACAATTAATAGATTATTTAGAAAGCAATCAGGAAGTTGGTCTAATCCAGCCTAAAATATTTTTCCCTAGTGGTGAAACACAATATCTTTGTAAGCGTTATCCAACAATACTTGCTCTGTTCGCTAGACGGTTTCTTCCTAAGCGATTACACTTTCTTGTAAAAAGCTATCTGGATTGGTATGAAATGCGGGATATGGGCTACGATAAAACAACGGCTGATATTTTGTATTTATCTGGATGCTTCATGCTCTTTCGTAAAAAGTATTTTGATGAAATTGGCTACTTTGATGAAGATATATTTATGTACTTTGAAGATGCAGATATAACTTTGAGAATGGCTAAAAAATACAAGACTGTGTTTTATCCTGATGTACATATTTTTCACCATTGGGCAAAAGGCTCATATAAAGCACTGAATTTAACAATAATTAATATTCAGTCAGCAATTTACTTTTTCAATAAACATGGCTGGAAACTCTTCTAAAACTTCACTCTCACATGATTTATAAAATTGCTCAAAAAACGTTGGGTGGTGGAGCTTACTTTTGGTTGGCTCATGGGGTGTCGGCAATTAGTCAGAGACTATAAGTTAATGAATTATTGTCTGAAAACATTGGAAACAAACGTTTATCTACCTTGCCATAATCCGTATTATGGTGGGACGATTAGCCTAAAATTTTACCCTTCAAAACTTTTCAAATATCCTCTAAATTAGGAGTCAAACTAGTGAATCAGAAAATTATTGTATTTGAAGCAAACGAAATACCCCTTAGAGTATTTCATCACTATCAGTCTATCAAACCTAATTCTTCTATATCTTACTTACTTAATAATTCCCTGGTTTTAGAAACTTTAGCTCAGGATGTTGATGAATCTTTCTTGTATCCATCTCAAACTTGGGCTTCGTTTAATACAGGCTCACCCTATGAATTACATAATATTCATTGGTATAATGACCCGAAATCTCCTGACACCCCATTGTATTGGAAATTGTTGGCAGAAAATGGTTTTAGCATTGGATTAGTTAATACACTTCATTCCTCCCCAGCATCATCTTACGCAAATAATGATAACTATAAATTTCTGATTCCTGACTGTTTTGCGGTTGATTCATTTACGAAGCCTGATTACTATCAAGCATTTCAACAGTTAAACCTTAAATTAACTTCCTCTAATTCTAGAGTTTCAACATTAAAAACTCCTATCCACGAGACATTATCTGCGATACCGAAATTTCCAAAATATGGAATACAGATAAAAACAATAATTGATGCGGCTCGTGTAGTTACACAAATTTTGTTAAAAAAAGTTAATAAGGAGCGATTGAGAAATGTACAATTTCCTTTGATAGCTGATATGTTTATTTATCAGTTACAGAAGCAAGAACCAGATTTAGCAATATTGTTTACTAATCACGTGGCAGCAAATATGCATCGCTACTGGTATGGTCTTTTTCCCGATGATTATCAATCAAAACTTTATGATCAGGATTGGATGAATAAGTATTCTCATGAAATCATGGAGTCGCTGGATATATTGGACTATTATTTGCATGAGTTAATTGAGATTTCTAAAAGAAAAAATACTATCTTACTTGTTGTAAGTAGTATGGGACAGAACGCTAATAAAAAGTTGGTAGACGGAGTACAACACCTGAAAACTCATGATTTTAGGTTGGAGGATGCTAAAAAATTAGTAGACAAGCTAACGGTGAGCAACTTTAAATATAAAGTAGAATCGGGAATGGTTCCTCAATATTCTTTGGAATTTTCAAACCTTGAAGAATCCAAAAATTGCTTTTTAGAAATTAAGGAATCCATCAAAACTTTGGAAAATATTAACCTAGTGGCAGATTTAAATGCTAACGTAATTACTTTAACGGTTAATTTAGATTCTAATAGTGAGTTATATCGGGTAAGAGATAACTCGTTTAAATTTTCTGAATTAGGTTTTGTGAAGTTCAAAATTGAAGATCATCATTCAGGATGTCATTGTCCAGAAGGAAGTTTAATTATTTTCAATAGCAAAACTGCGTCGGCTAAAAGTGAAAAAATTAATTATCTTGAGTACACTCCTGCAATTTTGAATTATTTTGGTGTCAAGAAACCAGAATATATGTTAGAACCTAGTTTCACCATATAGCTATATAGTTTTTTATTAAAAAAATGTAGTTAATTTCAGTCAAGGATTCAGACTTGCTCCAGTTCGCCCCGTTACAATCCACAAAAGCGATCGCCCACAATCCCGCACCACTCCGATCAGAGATTCTGACTTGTCATCTGATGAAGGTACAGCAAGAGGTGTAACTACAATCCCTTCACTACCAAGGACAATAGCAGCGAACTGCTTGCAGCAGCGCTTACGCTATCGCTATCCTCACAGGAATTATAGTAGATAAACCAAGGGCGATCGCTAAAACCAGCCATACTAATCTATACTTGCCCTTTCTAAAAATACTACTCATAGCGATCGCGTCAGCAGTTCGCCATTGAAATCTCACTAACAACTACTCACGAGATAAATTACCTTACCTATCCTCAAACTTTCTTTTCCTGTGCTAAAGTCAAAACCTGCACATACAGCCGGTCTGAAATTCTCATTCCCTGTGCTTGCATCTCATCTAAAACATCCTTAACACTAGCCAACACACCCTATAGTGTACAAATTGTATAGGTTAACAGAAGAGGAGATTAAGATAATTCAGGATAGGTAATACTGTAAAACAGAAATAGCTGGCGATCGCTATAATAAAACTAGACTAATTAACTTGTAACTTATCATGGAAAACATTACCATTCAAGTTGACCCAGAAATTGCCAAAGCGTACCGAGAAGCAGAACCAGAAAAACAGCAAAAAATCCAAATATTTCTCAACATAATGCTACAAAAAGCAGTCAGTCAAAAACCACTCTTAGATATCATGGAAGAAGCGAGTCAACAAGCCATTGCTAAGGGAATGACCCCGGAAATTTTAGAATCTATTCTCAAGGATGAAAACTAACCGTATCGTAATTGATACAAATGTAATTGTCAGTGCATTAATCTTCTCTAAATCTACCACAATGCAAGCTCTTAGAGAAGCCAAACAAAACGGAGTAATCTTAATTTCTGTGGAAATTTTATCAGAATTAATTGATGTACTCAGTCGTCCAAAATTTGACCGCTATCTATCGAGAGAAATTCGTGAAGACTTTTTAGCCAGTTTAGCTAGAGAAACAGAATTAATCACAATTAATGAAACAATTGATATTTGTCGAGATCCTAAAGATAATAAATTCTTAGAATTAGCCATTTCTGGAAATGCCACTCATATTATCACAGGAGACAAAGACTTATTAGAACTGCATCCTTTTCGAGATATCTTGATTGTTACACCGAGTCAGTTTTTAGATAGTTTATCTTCAGACCCGCATCAGAGATTCTGACTTGTCACCGGCTGAAGGTACAGCAAGAGGTGTAACCACAATCCCTTGACTACTAAGGACAATAGTAGCGAACTGCTTGCAGCAGCGCTTACGCGATCGCTATCCTCACAGAAATTATAGTAGATAAGCCAAGGGCGATCGCTAAAACCAGCCATACTAATCTATACTTGCCCTTTCTAAAAATACTACTCATAGCGATCGCTTCAGTGCTGCTGCAAGGAATTCTCTAAAACCAGCCTCATCTATACTAATATTAATCATAGCGATCGCTTTGGTTGTTCAAAATTTTGCAAAAGTTCATTGCCCCATCTTATTTAGTGTATTTTAGAGAAAGTATTAGAATAAGTTAAATTTTATGGCTGCCAAGCATTTAAGCACTCACTTTCTAAATGAAATTACTAACCGACTGGTGAGCGCGCTCGAACCAGAACAGATTTTTTTGTTCGGCTCTTATGCTTACGGTGAACCGACCGAGGATAGCGATATTGATTTATTGGTGATTATCTCAAAATCAGATGAACCACGCTATCGTCGAGCGCGTCAGGCATACAAAGCTTTGCGTGGTATTGGTATTCCAAAAGATATTCTGGTGATGACCCGCTCAGAAGTTGAACTCAAGGCTAGTGTAGCCAACTCACTAGTCAATCAAGTAATACGTCAGGGTAAACTCCTGTATGGATAACGCAAAATTTGCAGAAACTAGACAGTGGTTAATCAAGAGCCAGCGAGATTTAAAGGCTGCGTATGTGTTACTTATTAATAATGAAGAATCTCTGTTGGATGCTGTTGTTTACCATTGTCAACAGGCTGCCGAAAAAGCATTAAAGGCTTATTTGACATATCAAGAGCAGGTAGTCAAAAAAACCCATGATTTGGATGTTTTGTTAGATATCTGTTCATTGTTTGAACCTGGGTTTCATGATTTAAAAGATATAGCGGATACTTTGACCCCTTATGCAACAGAATTTCGATATCCAGGGGATGTAATTGAGCCGGAAAGATCCGAAGCTGAGGAGGCATTGGAGATGGCTACTTTAGTTCTAGACTTCGTTATTCAAAAATTGCCAAGTGAATTTGACCGTGAGTAAGATACTTCTGGTATTATTTACAGATAGTATTTCACCCAAGTAGAATCACTACGTAACACGAAAATTGCCTGAGGTACGGCAGTTTGGTGAAAAGCGATCGCCTAAGCACCGCTGCAAGCATTTCGCTATCCTCGTTTGTGCGATTTTTGCAAGAGCGATAGCGAAGCGCGACCTAGTAATCGCTTGTAGGATGATTTTAGGAAGTGCGATAGCGAAGCCTACCGAAGATATGGCTATGAGATAAAATAGAATCAACCAAGTATTTTGTCTTTCTATAAAAACGAGGTAAACATGACTTATTTAGAACTACATCAAAAAATTGAACAACAGATATCCCAACTAGCACCAGAACAGCTTTCCTTAGTTAGTGATTTTATTGACTCTATTCAGGAAAAAAGCACCGTAAATCAACGCCCATTACGTCGTATTTCTCCCATTAAGCGAGGTAAAAAAGCAGGTGATTTACTACATTATACTGGAACTTGGCATGGTGATGATTTGGAAGATTGTCTGCGTTTAGTTGAAGAAACTCGTTCTCAAACGCAGTTTTAATTTTTGTCACTATGTCTTATTTGCTCGATACTAATCACTGTAGCTACATTATTAATGGTAATCCTCAAGTTACCGATACCTTAAAATCTTCCTCGTCTGTTACCATTGGCATTAGCATTATCACTTATGCAGAACTACTATATATGACAGAAAAATCAGCACTAAAATCTCAAAATTTAGGTGCAGTTCAGGTTTTTTTGTCCGACGTTGATTTATATTTTATTGATGAAGAAACTGCCATTATTTACAGTCGTCTAAAATCATCGGTTTTTAATTATTTTGCTCCCCAAGAGAAAAGCAAACGTCGTAATTTTAGCATTGAAAATTTGGGATTTAGCGATCATGATCTTTGGATAGCAGCAACAGCAATTCAACACAATCTCACTCTCGTTTCTGCTGATAGCGATTTTAGGCGTATTCATCAAGTACAGCCTTTTCCCTTGGAATCATGGGTGTAAATTCACTCCATTTTAAACCCAGCTTGAAGAAAATGAGCGATTGCGAAACGCTGCTGCAAGTAGTTCGCTATGGAATTTAATCACAAAAAATGATTAAGCCGTTTTGACTGTAATGATCCAAAATGTTCTCGTCACCCATTATACTTAGAAATCTTTACCAGAAAATGAAAATCTTTGTGCGATCGCCAAAACTGGGCGACAAATTCCATTCTTTGAGAATCACCCCTCAACACAAAAATTACCTGGGGTAAGGAAGTTTCGTGAAAAGCAATCGCTATCCTCACAGGAATTATAGTAGATAAACCAAGGGCGATCGCTAAAACCAGCCATACTAATCTATACTTGCCTTTTCTAAAAATACTACTCATAGCGATCGCGTCAGCGCTGCAAGCAGTTTGCTATTGAAATCGGGATAACAACTGCTCACGAGATAAACTAGACAACTGCAACAGCAAGGTAGTATATTCGTGAGGTGTTAAATTTAATATAGGCTTAACAACTGCCGCTAATTGCTCGTCTATAAAGCCAAATCGCGCTAAAAGCAGGTTTTCTACTATTTGCCGTCTTTCCTCTTCCTTACCTATTTCCTTACCTATTTCCTTACCTATTTCCTTGCCTATTTCCTTACCTATTTCCTTACCGCGCTCTAAACCACGAAGTTCCGTTATCCGTTCCCACTCTAAATAAGCTGGTGTCAAATTCATTATTAGTTCCCTATCTTCAACATCAATCTCATTGCTTATTTCCATAGTAATTTTCCAAGTCCCTAATAACTTTAAAATAGTATAGCGTTTTCTATCATCTTCGGGTAAAGCAATTACTTCATTAATTGCAGCTTGTTGAATTATTCCTTTACCTAAAATCCTCAACCAGAGAGTTTCTGGAGTATTCGCTAACTTATCAATGGCAATTACTCCAGTCAGCAGTAATTGTGACGGAAAGTAAATACCTGGCAGCCAGTTTTCATCCTCAGTGGCCATAAATTTATTCAGCAGTTTATGAGAACAAGAAGTAGCAATAATCCACAACCTTGGTAGTTCATGGTCAGAAATACTTTTTTTATCTCGTTTGGCTTGACGTTGTAAATCTGCTTCTAGGTGGAATAGTTTGGCTAAACAACTGCGGATTTCTCTTTCTGTTGGTTGCTTGCGAAAGGGTTCTAACAAACAACTGGTTACAGCAATTTTATTTAAAATACCTAAATTTTCTGACTGATGCTGTTGAGTAGATGGTGTAAACCAAATATCAACAAATCTGGGTTCTCCAGGTATTTCATAATTTATTCGCACCTCACCCAAGGAGGATAGAAATTCTGCAAATAACTGTTTGGAAAATTGATCAAATGGGTTTTTAGTCATTTATGGTGATGCACTGACCGCTCAATTAGCTCTATTTTATCCGCAATGAGCTAATTTATGGAATTTAATCACAAAAATTCCTTGAGGTACGGAAGTTTGGTGAAAAGCGATCGCCTCAGCGCTGCTGCAAGGAGTTCTCTAAAACCAGCCTAATCTATAATAATATTAATCATGGCGATCGCTAGTTCAGATCACAGCAATTTTCATTTTAAGGTTTCATGACATTTTAATCCTTACATTCTTATGGTTTTACAATTCTTAACGAATCCGGCGATGTGCCTCCGACAAAGTCAGAATCGCGGATTATAGGGATTAAAAGATTGGGCGGATTAGGTTGTTTGCTATGATAAAAGTCACTAAAATTATCAGCAAGTAATCCAGTTATACTAAACACGGGTGAGATTTAAACTTTTGCCAAATGACAAAGAACCCAGATGTGTAGGAGTAAAGCAAGAGCTTCATTGGTGTCAACTTAAGCTCAAATCCCTACCACATCTCGTTCCTAGTCTCTGACTAGGAATACAGTTGATGAGGCTCTGCCTCTAATATTATTGAAGGCAGAGCCTTCTAGAATTCATTCCCAGTCTCTGACTGGGAATAAGATGACTTGAGTTCTTTGCGGGATAGTAAAACGGGCGGTTAAAAACCGCGTCTACACAGGCAAAACCCACCTGCGTGGGTTTCAATCCTTGATTTTTCCTTAGTCCGCGCAGGCGGACTTTGTTTGTGTAGCCGTCAATTCCATTCGCCAGGGCTTAAGTTGACACCATTAAGCAGTGCTAAACCCCTGCACATCTGGGTTCTTTGTCATTTGGCAAAAGTTTAAATCTCACCAGTGTTTAGATATGATGCCAGGAACGAGACTTGAACTCGTGACACGAGGATTTTCAGTCCTCTGCTCTACCAACTGAGCTATCCCGGCGTGGGGCTTTTTTATTCACCACCGTCAATAAATCTAGCATGATAAAAAAGATTAGTCAAGGTGTTATTCAAAAGAATTTTAGCCGACCTTCATTGTCAACTTCACCCAGCTAAATACAGCCACAAATACCAAAAACTGCACAAAAACAATACTTGGTCCAGATGCTAGGTTAAACAAGCCAGAAACCATCATTCCCGCGATACTACTGCTAGAACCGACAACCACCGATAGAATTAGAAAGCGGCTGAAATGGTGACTCATGAGTTTGGCTGTAGCAGCCGGAATTACCAAAAACGCATTTACTAATAAAACACCAACGGCTTTAATTGCTACAGCTACGGCGAGGGAAAGTAAAACAACAAACCCGTAGCGATATAATTGTACAGGTATGCCTTGGACTTGAGCAACGTCGGGATTAAGAGTTAATAAAATCTGTTGTGGTAGGGTTGATAATAAAAAAACGCTGCTACCAACAAGCACCAATAGCGTCAATATTAAATCTGTGTTATCTATGGCTAAAATATCGCCAAATAGCACGCCCATTAAGTTACCGCGATATCCTTTAATAAAACTGGTGAGAATTACACCGATCGCTAGTGCCCCAGATAGCACTATGCTGAGAACGCTATCACTGGCTAAATCAGTTTTATCAATTAGGTAGAGAACAACAACTCCAAAGATTAAGGTAAACGGGAGTAACATCCAAGTAGGATTAGTGTTGAGTAGCACGCCTAACGCCACACCTACCAGGGCTGCATGACCAACGGCATGACTAAAAAAAGATAATTGCCGTAAGGTAACGAAACTACCCAATAAACCGCCTAAAATGCCCATTAACACAGCACCCATAATGGCACGCTGCATAAAAGGAAATTGTAATAAATTCACCAAGTCATGATAGTTAATGGTCATATTAAGAGGAGTCAGGAGTCAGGAGTCAGAAGTTAGGAGTCAGGAGTCAGGAGTCAGGAGGAAGAAGAAAAGTTTATTACCAATTACCAATTACCAATTACCAATTACCAATTCCCTAATGATGATGTTCATAGCGACTAAAACCAGGACCATAAGTAGCTAGAAGATTTTTTGGGGAAAGGGCTATTTCCGGTTTACCGGAACAGACAAGAGTTTGATTGAGACAGATGACGCGATCGCAATGACGGCTTACCATATCAATATCATGGGAAACTTGCAACACTGTCCAATTCTCTTCTCGTTTTAATTCGTTTAACAAAGCATAAAAATCCGTTGTTCCTTGCACATCTACCCCTGCAAAAGCTTCATCCAATACTAACAATTTTCGCCGTGTTACCAAACAATAAGCCAATAATACCCGTTTCAATTGACCACCGCTAAGAGTGCCAATAGCTTGATTTCGGAAGCGATAAGCATCAGTACGGTGTAAAGCTGCGGTGACTGCTACTGATGTTTCCCGTTTTTGTTGCCAAAATTTCGAGAACAATGAATATTTCCTATTACCTATTCCTAAAGCTACCAATTCACTAACCGAAATTGGAAAACTGCGATCAAAAATAAAGTTTTGTGGCATATATCCCAACTGATTCCGCAAATTTCCTAGTCTAGAAATTGGGCGACCAAAAACTTCAATTGTTCCAGCACTGCGGGGAATTAAATCTAAAATAGCTTTGATTAAGGTACTTTTCCCAGCCCCATTCGGACCAACTATTGCTGTATCTGTTCCTGCTAATAATTCAAAGGAAACATCTCGCACAGCTAAATAGCTGCCTTGGTAGACTATTAACCCAGAAACTTTTAATATTGGTAATGTAAATTCTGCTTGTTCGTCAGTCATGGAAGTTAGGATTTAAGATGCCAATAATTTATAGTGATATAGCAGGAGTCAGAAGTCAGAAAAAAAGAAGGATTCAGGAGTAGTCAACTTAAGCCCTGGCGAATGGAATTCACGGCTACACAAACAAAGTCCGCCTGCGCGGACTAAGGAAAAATCAAGGATTTGAAACCCACGCAGGTGGGTTTTGCCTGTGTAGACGCGGTTTCTAACCGCCCGTTTAACGTTAAGTTGACACCAATGAGCATTGCTAAACCCCTACGTTACTTGCATCCAGCGACTAAACTCTCCAAATTAGCTTTCATTGCTTTAAAATAATACTCTGGATTGGTATCACCAGTTTCTAAAGAATCTAAAGTCCGCACAGTTAACCCCAAATCTTGAGAAATACTTGTCAGTAATTTGTTATCTAATCCTGGTTCGCTAAATAGGGCTTTTACTCTGTATTTTTTGACTGTATTCACCACTTTTTGGACATCTGTTGGGGAAAGTTGCTTTTCAGGAATTTCTACCACTGCTAATTGTTTAATATTATAACGTTTGGCAAGATAGGGAAAGGCATCATGAAAGGTGATAAAGGTGCAGTTTGGTGTTTGTTTAATAGTTTGTTGAAATTCATTATTTAAATTATCTAATTTCTGAACATAAGCCGCTGCATTGGTCTGATAGTTGGCTTTATTGACCGGATCTGCGATAATTAAACCATCTCGAATATTGATGATTTGCTGTTTTGCTAAAACTGGATCTAACCAAACATGAGGATTTCCTAATTGGTGTTCGTGATCATGATCATGTTCTCCCGTTGCTGTTTTATCTATGGGGGAAGTTTTATTAATAGCTGGAATACCTTTACTCGCATCAATTTCCATTAATTGAGAATTTCCAGCATTTTTAATTGTATCTGCTAAAAACTCCTCTAAGCCTAAACCATTTTTGACTAGTATCTTAGCTGTAGCGATCGCTTTTACATTAGCAGGTGTCCCTTGATATTCGTGTATTTCTGTACCGGGCTTAACTAAAATTTCTACATCTGCTACATCTCCGGCTACTGCTTTAGTAAACAAATAAACTGGTAAAAATGTTGTCACTACCTTAGTTTTTGGTGATTTTTGGACTTGTGCTGGTTCTGTTTTGACAACTTCACTACTGTTAGTATTATTACATCCATAAACTGCTGATAACATGACTAAAGTAATCAGAGGTAAGAAACTTCTGGTTTTTCTATCTATTTTGACTTCTCTAAAACTTCTCATGGTTTGGGGTTGACAATAAAACTTCATTGGGATTATATCTCATAATGAGATCCATTCTCATATAAATTATCAGAAAAATGCTACTGTATCAAGAATTACAGAATATTTGAAAATTTCAGGTAACACTCCTGTATACTGAGAATATTTCCAGTTCATAAAGATTTCTTAACTTTTTATTGTGAGAAAATTACTGAGAACTGTATTATATTATATTGATAGTAATTATAATAGCTTTACTAACTTCAGTATCGCATTATCAACTTTAAACACAGGTGTGAGGAAAAATGCAGAAATTTTGGACGTATTTAATTACCAGTTCTAGTGTGATCAGTTCCATGCTATGTATGAGTTCTGGTGCATGGGCAGAAACATTACCAACCAATAATTCAGAACGACAAGTTAATAATATCCAGGAACAGGAAGTATCTCAAGTTACCTCCGTATCTCAATTATCTGATGTTCAACCTAATGATTGGGCATTTCAGGCTTTACAATCATTGGTAGAACGCTATGGATGTATTGCAGGTTATCCCAACGGGACTTTTCGGGGTAATCGGGCGTTGTCACGATACGAATTTGCAGCCGGTTTAAATGCTTGTTTAGATCGAGTCAATGAATTAATTGCTACTGCTACCGCTGATTTGACGACAAAACAAGACTTAGCAACAATCCAAAAATTGCAAGAGGAATTTTCCGCAGAATTAGTCACCCTCCGAGGGCGTGTAGATACAGTAGAAGCCAAAACTGCTGAATTGGAAGCTAATCAATTTTCTACCACCACTAAGCTACAAGGACAAGTTGTGGCGGTTGTTAGTGATGTCCTGACAAATAAACTAGTTAATGATGAGGACATAACTGATAAAAATACTACTTTAAGCGCAAGAACACGGCTGGAATTGGTAAGCAGTTTCACTGGAAAAGATACACTTTTTACCAGAATCCAAAGTAATAATATCAACAACCCTGATATTAAAACCAAAGAAGGCAACTTATTTTTTGCCAATCTTCCTGGTACTACTGGTACTAATGATGTTACCATAGATGGGCTATGGTATGCTTTTCCCCTGGGGAAAAATACCCAAGTCAAACTAATTGCTAATGCTGGTGCAGCGGACGATGTTACCAGTACAGTCAATCTGTTTGATGGTGATGGTGCTTTTGGGGCTGTGTCTACTTTTGGGACAAGAAACCCGATTTATGGACAACTGGGTGATAAAGGTATAGCCGTTAACCATCAGTTTGGTGATAAAATCGGCTTAAGTTTAGGCTATTTAAGTAGTACAGCTAATAACCCCACTGCTGGCAACGGTCTATTTGATGGGAATTATGGTGCTTTAGCGCAGTTAACTGTCAAGCCAAGCGATCGCATTTCTCTTGGTTTAACTTATATCAATTCCTACAATCAACCACTACTCACTGGTAGTAATAACGCTACATCTGATATCGTCACTTCAGGTGAAAAATTTTCCAATAATTCCTATGGTGTTCAAGCATCTTTAGGAATTAGCAAGAAGTTTGTTCTCGGTGGTTGGGCTGGTTATACCAATAGTCAAGTTTTGACAGGTACAAAGGGAGAGTTTGACACTTGGAACTATGCTGTTACTCTTGGATTCCCTGATTTGGGTAAAAAAGGTAATTTGGCTGGTGTCATAGTTGGCATGGAACCAAAAGTCACAAGTTCTAGCGCGACTGGCGCTGGAGTTGCAAAAGATCCAAATACTTCTTATCACATTGAAGGATTTTACCAATACAAGGTCAGCGACAATATCACCATTACTCCTGCTGTAATTTGGCTAACAGCCCCAGACCACAATGATAGCAATGGTAATTTAGTGATTGGTGCTTTGAGAACGACCTTCAGTTTCTAATCATAGCAATCAGATAAATCTCACAAATCATAGTTCAGATATTGTTTCTGTTCCCTTTGGGGAAAGATGTCTGGACTGTGATTTTTGTGATGAGTGTGATTTTGAGAATGATAACAAAAAGACCAACCCCTCCCACAGGGCTGGTCTATAAAAAAACGTTGTTCGAGTTGTCTTCTCAGTAGAGTCAAAACCAAATTGCGCGTTCCCAAAATTCAACGGGCAACTTTTCTTAACAAGATTGTAACAGGCAGTACAATTTTTTCATGAAAATATCTCAAAAAATATCTGTCTTCCGGTAAGTAGCTTTTCTATTCCAGGAAAGATGAGGGAACAGGGAAAAATGACCAATGACTAATGACCAATGACTAATTGCGGTTTTCCCCAAATAATCGTTTCTTGTTTATAAACTACAAGTCCTGGTTTTGCGCCTTTGGGTTTGTAGACGTGCTTGAGTTGTGTGTAAACTACTGGTACTTGGTCACTTTGACGGGCGCGACTGAAATAACCTGCTAGATTTGCTGTAAATTGTAAATCTGCTTCTTCGGCAACTGTACCCGGTTCTAGACGCAGGAGGACATGACTCCCCGGAATTTCTTGGGCGTGAAACCACAAATCATAGTGTCCAGCGACACGAAATGTCAGTTGATCATTTTGAATGTTATTGCGACCAATGAGGACTTCAAAGCCACTCGGACTGCGGTAACGATGAAAATTAGTGCCGGGGGTATTGTTACTGCTACGGCTGCGATATTCTAGGTCTTCTAGATATTTTTGCCCAATAAGTTCGTCGCGGATTTCTTCTAAAGCCTGTAAATCTTCTGGATTTTGGTATTTGTCTATTTGTGAAATTGCCGCTTCTACTTGTTCAAGATAGTCAATTTCGGCTTTAACTGCAAATAGTAGGGGTTCGACAGCAGCACGGGCGCGTTTGAGTTTTTGGTGCTGTTTATAAAGCTTTTGGGCATTTTGGACGGCGTTTTTATCAGGCAAAAGAGCGATCGCAATTGGCTGTTCAGTTTCAAAATCTGGTAGAATTATTTCCTGCATTCCTGGTTGCCAATGGTGCAGGTTAGCCATTAATAAGTCAGCTTTTTGACGATATTCTTCAGCCTGATCTGATTGTTGCAGGCGATCGCTAAAAGTTTTTGCCTTGACCCTTAATTTGCCCAAAATATTCAACAATTTCTGACTTAACTGATGACGCAGTTGCACAAATAACTGTTCATTCAGTTGATCAGAATAATAACGGTAAAGTAACTCTTGAACATTTTTTGTAGGTGCAAATCCACCCCAACCCATCACGGTATATCCATTCTCAGTCCAAGCAGGTTGGAATTTACCTAAATCTAAAGCTTGTAACCATTCTTGCCAACGTTGAAATAAATTTTGCCAATCTTGGGGAGTAAGTTCGTCAGTATTCGTATCTGGGATGATATTTGCCGCCAACAGCATAGTATCTAGCAAAGCCGAACTTAAACCACTATAACTTTTGAGTAACTGGCGTTTAATTCCTCCGGGAACTAAACTTACCCGTTCTTGCCAACGTTCCCCAGATTCGCTTAAATTGGGAACTTTTCCCGTCAGTTTCGGTGGTGTTTCGTAATTTTGTCCCGTTTGAATGGGACGAACACTAGATTGTTGCTGACTAACTTGATGGGCAGCGGTGATAATTTCATTACTCGCATCAGTTAAAATCACATTACTATATTTGCCCATCACTTCCGCATAAACGTGATAAAGGGCAGTTTCTCCAGGACGACGGGCAAATTGTAAATCAATAACTCGTTCCCAAGGTGAAATAGCTTCAATCCCAACTAAAGCCAAACCACCTAATTGATGTCTTAACTGCTGACTAAAAGTAAAAGTATCTGGGGCGCGTGGTGGTGGTTCACTAATACAAATATGGGCGGCTTGAGGATGCCAGGAAATATCCAGCCAACCCCGTTGATTTAAGGTGCGTAAGGCAATGGCAATGGTAAAGCGATCGCGCTGATATACCTGTTCTATGCGGGCAGGCAACCAATTAGCGCGGATTTCGCCACAAGCGGCGGTTAAAGCAGTAAAGTCCAGGGGTTGCAAAACAATTACCCCTTTTTCACGGCAAAATTACTTTTTTCTTGATTATTTTCTGGGTTCATTAAATAAATATTTTTCAGCTTGCTAAGTCTATGTTCTCTGATTTCAGACAAAAATTTTGAATAATGAATCTTATCCCTGTTCCCTGTTTCCTTTTCCCTGTTCCCTTTTTTGTAAGATTCACTCAAATCTAGCTAATAATTCCTCACGAGACAATTGTAGAAGCAACGGTGTGAATTCTTCTCTGGACATAGCAATTAAAGGGTTGATAATTGATGCTAACTGTGAATCAACTGCACCAAAACGTACTTGCAATATACTTTCAATCATAGCGCGTCGTTCTCTTTCTATACCTTCTTGTCGTCCTTCTTGAAGTCCTTGTTTTTTTAGTTCTTCTAATTGTTGTTGATACATTTCTGATAATTTCATAATTAACTCCTGATCATCTTTATCAATATCTTGTTCTTGACGCTGACGAGCCGACAACACAGCAATTAGGTTATTTACTAATTGTATAATATCCGAAAGGAACGGACTATTATTTGCTAGTGCTTCTAATTCTTCTACCGCTTGTCTTTGTACCTTCCCTTTTCCTAAAATCCTCAAAAACAGTGTTTCGGGTGTACTCAGTAGTTGATGAATTGCCACAACTACGGTTTTAAATCCTTTTGGCAAGAAATAAATACCTTTTCCCCAGTTTGCTTCATCCAGAGTCCCATGAAAACTCTCTAGGATTTCTGATGATACTGTAGGTGTAAAAATCCATAATTGAGCTAATTCTGTTTCATTTATTCGCGTATCCTTACGTTTTGCTTGCCGTTCAAGGTCTGCATGAATATCAAACAATTTACCTAGACAACTGCGAATTTCACTTTTACTGACGGCATTACGGAATGGTTCAAATATGGCATAATTTATCACCATTTTCCCCAGTATTCCTAGTGTTTCTAGACTTTGTGTGGGTTGGGGTGAAGGAATAAATAATACATCTATTTGTCTGACTTCTGCGGTAATATCTTTGCTGGTTTCTACCTCTCCATAAGGCGTTAATAATTCCGTTAGATATTGTTTTGCGAATTGATCATGTATAAAACGAGTCATTTACATTAATAGTTTTACGACAGAATGATTGATTAATTCAAGATTTTTTTGGTGATGGCGATCGCTTAGTAAAACGTAGGAGTTTTTAGCACTGCTAAACTCCTACATATCTGGGTTTCTCGCAATTTTGTAAAAATTCAAATCTCAGCCGTCACGAGTATCATCCAAAATCCAAAATCCAAAATCTAAAATTCACTCATCCTTGCCAAGGTGAAGGGATGGGTGTAGTGGAAATCACCTTTTCTGCCATCAGTCTTACGGCAGTTTTCCCACAACTTGGGCATTCTACCTCTAAATACTGTGAAGATGATACATCTACTTCACATAATATCCCTTGTTTGCAGTGCCAACATTCACAAATTACCCTGCATACTGGTTCGTTGCAGTCAAGGATCTTGACGTGCTGAAAATTTTGGGATTCGCTGTCTGGTTTCCTGGGCTTTGGGAATTTTTTGATTTCTTGAACTTCCATCATTTCACCGTCTAACTGCAACTATGTTTAGAGCTTACAGGAATATCCGGTAAGCGTAAAGCTCAGAGGCTAAAGCCTGTGAGATATAAGCGATTCGTAGGATTTTAATCCCCGTCATCAATTCTTACTCAATTTCTATTTTCTCTTGCCATGATGCTTTCCTATCTTACAACTATGCACGGATTGTCAGTTGTCATTAGGAATAAATATTCCTCCTGCCCCTTGCCAACTGCCTTCTGCCTGTTACCTATTTACTAGCTAATGCGGGTTCTCTCACAGATTGCTGTAAAAGTTGGGTATAGAGTTCATCTAACTGACTCGCTACACCATGCCAGCTAAATTTATTGATAACACGCTTTTTAGCAGCTTTTCCTAGTTCTTGCTGCCATGCAGGATTACTGAGAATCCGATCAATAGCGTGGTTAAAAGCTGGGACGTTTTGCGGCGGCACTAATAAACCAGTTTCTTCGTTGACAACAGTGAACTGTAATCCACCGACATCACTAGCAACTACAGGTGTACCGCAGGCCATCGCTTCGATAGCTACTAATCCAAAGGGTTCATAATGGCTGGGAACAACACAAACATCAGCAGCAGCAAAATAAGCTGGTAATATATGCCGACTCAAACAACCGGGAAAAGAGGTACATTCACCCATTCCTAACTCGTTGACAATTCCGGTGAGGCGATCACGTTCTTTTTCATCACTATTCCCCGGTGTACAACCGCCACCAATAATCAACTGCAATTGTTTGGATTCATAAAACTTCGACTCTCGCATTGCCCTGATCAAGGTTTCTATGCCTTTTCGGGGGTCAAATCTACCGACATATAACACCACTTTAGCTTCTGGATCAATTCCTAAAGTAGCTCTGGCAGCTTGTCTTTCCACCGAACCAAACTGCTGAATATCTGTTCCACAGGGAATAATATCAATTTTGCCTTTTTGGGAAACAAGCGATCGCATATGTTCTTGTTCTTGGGGACTGGTGGCAACAATTCTTTCTGCTGTTTCCAATACTTGTTTTTCTACTATTAAACGTTGACTTGCCACCAGAGGAATATTTTCTATGGTGTTGTATTTGATCACCCCTAAAGAATGGTAAGTATGAACCTGTTTAGTTCCTTGTCTTTTCTTTAGTTCCATTCCTACCCAGCTAGATAACCAATAATTAGTATGTACTAAATCATAATTAATCCCAGCTTCTTTTTGAAATTCTAGTAACTGAAATACGAAATCTGGCAAATATTGAAAACCCTGATCTCTTGGCACAAATTCTACCGGACCTGCGGTTAACCGAATAGTCCGACAATTAGGGTTATGTTGCACTATCCTTTCTTGATCAGCACTGACCCTCCGGCTAAACATATCTACCTGCCATCCTAGCTGTGCCAGGGATTCACCCACTTGGCGGACATAAACATTTTGTCCTCCTGCCTCTTCTCTGCCTATTTCAATCGCTGGATCACCATGAACTGAAATTAAAGCAATTTGTTTTTTATTGGTAGATTTCATAGATTTTTTCTGTTTCCGATTTCAACAATATGGGAGTTAATTTTCAACTTGCGGTTATTAAACTGAAATCTGTTTCTTGCGGGGAACCTTGAATAATTAATACTTATTATATTTTAACTATCGCCAAAATATTAGTTAATTTTCCCCACTTGCTATATTTATATTTAATACCCTTGATAGATATTGTTGCCTATCTTTTGATATAGACAAACAAATATTATCTATCATGATATATTAGTTAATCCATGATAAAACCTATCTGAAGTAGCAACGCCACATCATAAGTTAGATATTTACAGTTGATTATTTACAAGGTTCAAGCAATCAAAATAATTTTCCTTAAAGTCAATACATCAAAATCAAATCGCCGAAAATATCACCTTAATTACCATTACTTTCAAAACCCTTGATTTAATTAAGCTAATTGTATTAGCTTATACTATTCCTACATTGTGAGAATTTTTGTTAATTTAGATACAGTTTTCGTGAAAAATCACAAATTTTGTGTAATCACGCCGTCAACAGATTTTGGATTGACTCCACCAAGTGTGGAGATTGAGGATTTTAGATTGACGTTAGCGAAGCGTACGCAGCGCAGCGAGTATTTTTGATTATACTGAAAACGGTTAATAGTTTAACCAAATATGAAACCCCTCTGGTAAACCTCTCCTTTGCACCTCTCCCTAACCCTCTCCTTTTAGGCTACGGTGTACACACAAGTGGTATCTGCAAGGGTTTCAGGCGTTATAGACCCCTGAAATTGTCATTACGAGCGCAAGTAATTACATAATCCCGTGGTTTTTGCGATTCCTACGGAGCGCTTCGCTATCGCTTCGTTATTCCTCCTCTGTGGGAGACGCTATGGGAAGGCAATGAAAGACTTCCAGAGCGATTACCGCGAACGCTATCGCACAGCCTAAAATTAGATAACGAAACCAAGTCATAGGGGAAATTCTAAGACTTGAGTGTACACTAATACTGGAGAGGCTTTGAACTTGTTCTTTGTATGATAAAAAAGTCCAGCTTCTAGCCGTTTTGAGTATAGTTCCATCCTGAAGGGGCGGGGAACTTGTACCGAAAAGTCCCAATCTAAAATCCAAAATCTAACATTTTTCGGTCAAACTACAAAAATCACCAAAACAAGTAGTGCAGATAACCTGATATAGCTACCTGCACTACTTGTTGATTAAATTTGGACTTTCGTGGCTAAACAGACAATTTAGTTGGTAGTTTGTGCTGACAGCATTTGTTTTAGCTTTTCTAAATCCGCTGCCCAACGGGGATCTGGACGAAAAGCTTCGTTATCAACGCTAGTAGCAGTCTCACGCGCACTACCACCACCGCTACCACGCCGAGATTTCTTACTTCTATCGCGACGATTACCCTCTTTATTGCCGCTAGGACTAGGGGTGCTACTACCTTGGATAATTGGTTTGGGAACTTGTTGTTGTGGTTGTTCTTCACCTTCCTCACCTTTAGTCCGTGGTAAAGCTTTTTCTAGCTTAATGGGTGTATCTTTGAACATTTGACCATTATATTTTTCAATAATTTGATCTGCTTGTTCGTCATTATTCACTGTTAAAAACCCGAAACCCCGGCATTTGCCTGTTTTCCGGTCTTTAATTAGTTTGGTGGTGACAGCATCGCCTTCTTCTGCAAACACAGCTTGCAAATCTTGACGATCTATTTCTTCTTTTGGCAAATTTCCTATATATAGGCGAATGGACATGGAACATACCTCCGAATTGGGATTAAACAGGGCAAGACAAAAACAATAAATTGGCTTTGGTTTTTGAATAGATACTATGGACTAAAACTGCCACAAACCAATTTCTGCAATCCGATATTGTAGCGTGGCGTGAGTCATGCTATCAACTTATAGAATACAGTTTTTTGTTGGGATCAAGCTTATTCGCCACGAAAGCAATTATGCAATCGTGGGCTAATATCACTTTAATTTTAGGAATTGTTAATTTAATAGCCAACTATCCACCACAGTAAATTCATTCTTCTTAATTCTTGCCCGCAGAACAAAATACCATTCCTTAACATTATCATGGTATTTTCTACGTAGCTAGTTCAGCAGCAACTTTTCCGCCAATAGCCAATAGTATTAGTTTATCGTAACATAAAACACATTTTTAAGGCAAGGGGGCAGGGAGCAGGGGGAATATTTTTCCCAATGACCAATGACTAATGACAACTGACAACTGACTAAGACCCTGTAAGCATAATATAAGCACCCCAAGCTTGGGCAACGACTGCGACGACAG
Source organism: Dolichospermum compactum NIES-806 (assembly GCF_002368115.1). Classification (NCBI taxonomy): domain Bacteria; kingdom Bacillati; phylum Cyanobacteriota; class Cyanophyceae; order Nostocales; family Aphanizomenonaceae; genus Dolichospermum; species Dolichospermum compactum. Next base: position 1,092,635 of record NZ_AP018316.1, read on the forward strand.
TAGACCAAATAGGATGAGGGCTATAAATTTTTTTGCCACTTTGGGTTTCTAGGGTTTGGAGATCAATCCAGGGAGTTGCCCCACGTCGTAACCAACCTGTGACAGTGATTTGTCTGCCAATCAAGTCTTGAGGATTGAATGACTTTCCTAACCAGGGAATATGATGTAATTTCATTAAACCTTGGCTAGTTTGTAGGATTAGGTCTTGTGCTAAACAATTACCAATTCCGGGACGGCCTAACAGTTTACCAGTAAAACGGATTTTAGTGCTATCAATTGGTAAAATTGCTGGATCTGCTAATAAGTTGATCAAGTTTTCGTCTTTTTGAACATTTGCAGGGATAATTTCGGGAAATAAAGCATTTATTCGCATGACTGTGCCAATGCTAAAACCAATTAACATACAACCTGTAACAAAAGACCAATTATCATAAATCCATTTTAAGTTTAACAAATGTAAGGTGTATGCTGTTTGCCAAACTAACCAAATCAGACAGGCGAAGAGAAGACCAAGGGGGATTCCCAACCAAGGGGCAATTTGTAAACAGAAGGTTTGGGGCTTAATGAGGATGGGTTGTGATGGGGTTGTTTGATATAATTCGGTGTCCAAATGCCAATGGCGGGCTATTTCACAAAGACGTTCGATGCGATCGCCTATTGCTGGATGACAACTGTTGATTGTTAACCATTGACGGTAGGGATGAAAATTTTCCCATTTTAAAAATGATTCAAAAGGTAGATGACCTGCGCTGCTACCTAAAACTATGCTGTGCTGGTATGCGACGGGCGAAAGGAGATTCAGGCTTTCTAACTGCCAGCAGGTCTGTTCTTTGAGTCTGACATCATGAGCTACACCAATGGATATTTTCAATAAGGCGCGAATTAGTCCATTGGGATTACCGGTGATTTCTGCGGACAGGCGATCGCTATGGTAAAGTCGCAACCGAGAATTAAGTAAGGCTGTGCCTGTGAACAGACACCAAATTCCATAGTTAATGGCGGCTAAAGCTGTACCTGGCCAACGCCAAATTTTACTCTGATGATGATTTCCCCAAACTGACACTTGCTGATATATGCCATAAAATGGCATGGTTACGAGTAGCACTAAGGACATCACCCCAAAGTCCCAACGCCCAATTTGCCCCAAGGATAAAGCATAGATGGCGGCTATTTCATCATCTGCCAGTTGTTCTAATAAGCCTTGACTAACAGTTATTCTGGCTGTGCGGGGCAGGTTGCCATAACTGATAATCATGGGGGCAGCAATTGGTAATATCCTCAGTTGGGGAGTAGTCCAGCTCCGCTGTTGACAAGCCCTTTGTAATACCCTTACTGTTTCCCGACTGTAGGAGTTTAATTTTTCTTTGGACAACTCTTCCTGGCCAGAAAATCTCGTTAGTGCCCAGTCGAGTAACCAAGGGGATGATACCATTAAGATTATAAATAACCCTAAAATCAAGTTACTAGGATCGCGATATAAAATCTGGATGGGTTCTAAGTATGGTAGTTGATATAGAATTTGATTAATTGAACCCAATCCAAATTTCAGCACTTCTCGGCACGTCCAAAATAGTGCCATGAATGTGAAGAGGGCAAGCAGTCGGGAGGGAATAATATTAGGCTTGCGAAGGGGTTGCCAGACTTTAGCACGTCTAGCATTTCGCCAATAAATGCTAACGGGTTGAATATGAGTATTACTATCAGCCCCAACATAAGCGGTTTGTGGCTGTTGTGAGGAATTGGTTAAACCGGAGATAAGTCCAGTCTTAGGTTTGCGAGATTTTTTCTGCTGGTTTTTGCGTTTATGCAGGTGTTCAAGAGCAAGTTTTGACCACTCTTGAACTTGGGGACTACTATTGGCGATCAAATTTTGGCACAGGACGATCGCTTTGGAGACTTCGCCAGTGCGGGCATAGGACATAACTAACCCCACTTGTGCTTGTAAATAAATCTTTTCTTCGGTTTGATTTTTGGCTAGTGGTTCAAGGTTAGCGATCGCTGTATAGTAATTTCCCTGCTTGAGGGCAGCTAAACCAGCCTCTAAACATGATTCAGCATAGGAAGGCATACAAACTTTGGTACTCCAATCTGTTCTCGGTGACAAATAGCACGCTCGTTGATATACCCTGATAATTGGTCATTGGTCATTGGTCATTGGTTATTGAGAAAATTCTTCTTCCTCCTGAACTCCTGACTCCTGACTCCTGAACTCCTGAACTCCTGACTCCGAACTCCTAACTCCTAACTCTCTACCGATTGTTGATGGGAAAAGACGGGTGCGATCGCACTTAACTTCAATCCTGGATGATCACCTTCTAACTGTTGACAATTCCATTCATTGCGGAATAACAACACAGGTCGTCCCATGCTATCTTTAACAGTGGTGGTATTGAATAAACGTCCCACCTGTTTTAAGGCTTCCCAACCACCCAAAACCCAACGGGCGACACTGTAGGGTAACAAATCAAGAATGGTTTCTACACCATACTCATTTTGTAAACGGAACTGGACTACCTCAAATTGCAACTGACCAACCGCTGCCAAAATTGGCTCACGCTTGGCTTCATCAGTTGAATACATAATTTGTACAGCCCCTTCTTCTCGCAATTCAGAAACACCTTTTTGAAACTGCTTAAATTTCGACGGGTTGGGGTTTCTCAAAGTAGCAAAAAGTTCCGGTGAGAAATAAGGAATTCCCTCATATTCTAGTTTTTGTCCTGTATAAATAGTATCGCCAATTGCAAAAACACCCGGATTATTTAAACCAATCACGTCCCCTGGATAAGCAACATCAATAGATTCTCTTTCTTGGGCAAATAGTTTTTGCGGACGAGATAGACGGACAACTTTGCCAGTTCGAGCATGATTTACTGTCATATCTTTTTCAAACTTGCCTGTGCAAACCCGGACAAAAGCTACTCTATCGCGGTGTTTGGGGTCCATGTTGGCTTGGAGTTTGAAAATAAATCCGGTAAATTCTGGATAAGTGGGGGGAATATCGCCGACGCTGCTGCTATGTGTACCTGGTTTGAGGGCAAAGTCGAGGAAGTTTTCCAGGAATAATTCCACCCCAAAGTTGGTCATGGCGCTACCAAAAAATACTGGGGTCATTTTGCCAGCGTGTACCAGGTCTAAATCTAGTTCTGGACAAACTCCTTCTAAGAGTTCTAATTCGTCTTTTAGTTGGTGGTAAAGTTCTTTTTCTAGTAAGGTTTCTAGTTGGGGATCGCCTATATCAAGAACAGTTTCCCTTGCTTCCTTACTACCATGAAAACTCCGTTCAAATAAATGAACTTGCTGTTGTTGGCGGTCAAAAACTCCTTTGAAGCGATCGCCCATACCAATAGGCCAATTCACTGCGTATGTCTGTAATCCCAGTTCTTTCTCAATTTCATCCAACAAATCTATGGGTTCTCTACCTGGACGGTCAAGTTTATTCACAAAGGTGAAAATGGGAATCCCCCGCATTTTACAGACTTCAAACAATTTCCGGGTTTGCGGTTCTAAACCTTTAGCCGCATCAATCAGCATAACCGCATTATCTGCCGCTGCTAATGTCCGATAGGTGTCTTCACTAAAATCTTGGTGTCCAGGAGTGTCAAGTAAATTAATTTGACAGTTACGATAGGCAAATTGTAACACCGTTGAAGTGACGGAAATTCCCCGTTGTTGTTCCATTGCCATCCAGTCAGAAGTCACTTTCCGCTGGTCTCTGCGGGCTTTGACTGCTCCAGCTTCGTGGATAGCACCCCCGTACAATAATAGTTTTTCAGTCAAGGTAGTTTTACCAGCATCAGGGTGAGAAATAATCGCAAAGTTGCGACGCTGTTCCACCGCTTGACCTAGTTCTGTTTGCAGTTCAATGGACATATTGGTTATTTGTTTTTAACTTTATTAAATGTAATCTTTTTTAGCAACAGGGAACAGAGAACAGAGAACAGAGAACAGAGAACAGAGAACAGAGAACAGAGAACAGAGAACAGAGAACAGAGAACAGAGAACAGAGAACAGAGAACAGAGAACAGAGAACAGAGAACAGAGAACAGAGAACAGAGAACAGGTAATTGGTGAAAACTATTCTTCTTTCTTCTTTCTTCTTTCTTCTTTCTTCTGACTCGGTGACTCGGTGACTCCTGACTCCTAAATTAATTAAAGTTTTCCCAATAGTTTGTAAGTTCTCAGCAACTTAGCATTTTCATCTGTTAGTAATTCCTGTAAGCTACTCATCTCATTTAATATCTCAATTTGTCGTTTACATTCTTGCTGTAATATCAATAAATATTTGTCTCTATCTTTTTCATTATTAACCTGTTTAAGCATACAAATTGCCATGTTGATATTAGAAAGCGGATTGCGTAAGTCTTGGGAGACTTGATCTAGGAGATTACCTCGCATTTGCGCTAGTTGCTGAGAGTCTTGCAGTTCCGACCGATTTTTTTTGATTTCCTGTTCGAGTATTTCTAATTTTTGGGACTCTTCTAAATATGCTTGATTAGAAATTGAATGTCGTTTTAAACGAGCATTGACTGCTTCTAAAATTTCATGAGGCTGAAAAGGTTTGGTAATATAATCATCCGCACCTAATTCCATGCTTTGACGAAAATCATAGCGCTCTGCTTTAGCGGTTATAAAAATGAACGGGACATCAGCCAACTTAGGATCACGTCTGAGTTCTGTTAACACCTCATATCCACTCAATTCTGGCATCGTAATATCACAGATAATTAAATCTGGGTGTCTATGTTTAGCTAACTGTAAGCCAATTTTGCCATTTACGGCGGTAATAACCGAGAAATTTACTAGTTCTAAAAATTCTTGGAGATTTAACCGAATCGAATTTTCATCCTCAATAATTAGAATTAAGCTCATAACTGATTTGGTTTACTGTAAATTAGGGTCTGGTGAAAAATCAGGAGTCAGGAGAAATAAAAAACAAGAAGGAGTAAAAAGAAGAATTATTTGCTGTGCAACTCAGGTTACTTAATATAAGTATAGTAAATTACACTTTTTTTAAAATTATAGTATATCAGATTTCGTGTATACTAAGTAAAGTAAATGGTAATACTTAATATCCATAGATATGAACAATAAAATTAATTATGAAGATACAATGGCTCTACAAATAGCTCTAGGGGAAGTATTACAGGTTTCATTGTTTATTAACTACGATCGCTATTATTTTGTTTTCACAGTATATACTGATTTCATAAGAGACTTCATAAGTTAATATTCGACAGAATCCAACTGGATCGAGCTAGGGGATAAGGAAAAAATTTTGGAAAAATTGCCTAACTGTAGGTTACAAGGTCGAGACGGAGATAAATGGTCTAAATGTCATCCCACAAGTAAAGATGAGTATTCCTGATTTAATCGTGCTAGATATTGTGTTACCTGATATTAGCGGATTTGAAATTTGTGAGCAACTTCAATCTGATACCCTGACTCAGGGTATTCCGATAATTTTCATGACGGCTTTAGCTGATACTGTGGATAAAGTCAAAGGTTTAAGTTTAGGTGCTGTAGATTATATCACCCTACAAAGACAGCAGGCCAGTTTTACTTCTGACTTCTGCTGTATCTGTAATAGTCACCTATTGAGGAAGCACAATTCTAATAATAGTTTGCTTCTTATATATGCTCTCAATTAAAAACTCTCCTCCATGCAGTTCTACTAACCTTTTAGCAATTAATAACCCTAAACCAGAACCTTGCTGTTCATACATTTTACGTTCAAATTGAGCATAAGCTCCAACATTACTAATTTGCTCCTGAGTCATACCACGTCCGTGATCAATTATAAATAGATGGAAAGTATCATTATCACTATGTCCTATGATTTTTACAGGTGTATTGGGTTGGGAAAATTTAAAAGCATTATCAATAATTTCTTCAGTAATTTTAGTCAATTTAGCTGCCGATAATTTCACCATTGCATCTGATATATCAATACTTAAATCTGCCTCCCTATTAAAATTTTTGGCAATATTTAAAGCTGTATTTTCAATAATTGATTTTACGAAAACTTGGACTCCATAGTTTCTTAAAGCTGCTATTTTTTCAGAATTAGATACCAATAATTCTATTTCTGCATACATAAGAAAATTTATAGTTAATTTATGTAAACGTTTACCAGCTTTATTAATTGATGCCATCATTTCTAAACTTTCTTCTCTAGAAAGAATATCATACTCCTCAATTAATAAATTGGATATTCCTAGAATATGATTAAGAGGAGTATTAATTTCATGAGGTAATGAAAAACTAATACTTCTACTTAAAGTATTCAATTTTTCCTGAGTTTGTTGGTCAGATATTGCTTGTTTATCCAATCTAGTAGTAATTGCTTGCAGCAATTGTTCAGTCTGAAAAGGCTTAGTTAAATAATCATCAGCACCAAGTTCCATGCCTCGACGTAAATCAGACCAATTTGACTTAGCAGTTAAGAAAATTAAAGGAATTGTTGCAGTATCACTATTCTGACGCAGTTGAGTTAATACACCATATCCATCTAACTCAGGCATCATCAAATCACAAATAATTAAATCAGGATGTTTATCTTTAGCCAATTCTAAACCCTGTAACCCATTTTCTGCAACTAATGTATCAAAGTCTGATAAGTGTAATATTTCCCGAAGATTATCTCTAATTTGAGGTTCATCTTCAATAATTAAAATTGTTTTCATTGTATTTTCCTGATTTCCTAAATATTTAGTTATTAGCTAATAAAAAAACTTTCAAATCCTCTATTGATAAAGGACGGCTTAAAAAATATCCTTGAATAACCTCACAATTATTTTGTTTCAACCAATTTACCTCTTCATTTGTTTCTACTCCTTCAGCAATAATATTAACCTTCAAAGTATTTGCCAACTGAATAATACTTTGTAGAATACACTGTTTATTTTCAACTTTATCAACATTGCTAATAAAATACCGATCTATTTTTAAATGACTAAACGAAAATTCGTGCAGATATTTAAACGATGAGTACCCTGTACCAAAATCATCAATTGATACTTGAATTCTATAATTCTTTAACATATCTATTTTTTCCTTCACAAGTTCAATATCTTGAATAAACACAGTTTCTGTGAGTTCTAATTCTAATAGTTCTGGGTTAAAATTTTCGTTGGTAATGATATCATTAATATTTTGAACGAAATTTTCTTGTGTAAACTGAAAAGGGGATATATTTACAGCTAATTTAAAATTAGCTAGTCCCTCTGCTTGTAAATTTTTCAATTGCTGACAAGCTCTTCTTAAAATCCATTCTCCCAGAGGAATAATAAAACCTGATTGTTCAGCAATAGGAATAAATTCTGCTGGAGAAATTATACCGTATTCTGGATGTTGCCAATGAATCAATGCTTCAACACCAACCACTTTCTCAGTGGTAATATTGATTTGTGGCTGATAATAAAGTTGAAATTCTTTGTTCTCAATTGCCTGTAAAAAATCAGATTCTAAAATAAGTTTTCTAAAGACAACATCGAGGATTTCTTGATTATAAAAACGATAAAAATTACCATTTTCCAATCTATAATGCTCTAGGGTTACTTCTGCATGAGTTAGCAGTTCTCCTAATTGCAGTGCATCATTTGGATAACAAGCAATCCCAATTTTAGCTTGCACAGATATTTCCTGATCATTAACATTAACAATTAAAGGTTGTGACAAACTATCTAAAATTTGTTGAGAAATATCAGCCGCAATACTTCCATCTTGGACTGGCTTTAACAACAATGCTAGTTGGTCAGTTTCTAAATAAGCCATGAAATCAATAGTCTGATTAGAAGAGTTTAGCTTATTTAATTGTGCAGCTACATCCTTCATTAATAAGTGTTTAAAACTGGGTTTAAATAATAACTTAGTGTGATAGACGAAATTTATGTCAATTAGCAACAACGGTAAAAATTGATTTTGATTGTAAGCTTGAAGACGGTTTTGATTAAAATACTCTTCTAAAAAAAGTTGATTGGGTAAACCAGTTAAACTATCATGACGAACTAGATCATATATCTCAGTTTCCATTTGCTGAATCTGAGTTTTATAACGTTGGGTTAATAGTTGACGTTTTTCTAATCTTGTAGAAATAGCCTCAAGTAGTTCATTAACCTCAAAAGGCTTAGTTAAATAGTCATCCGCACCCAGTAGCATACCTTGACGCTGATCACGGTGTTCTGCTTTAGCAGTCAGAAAAATAAAAGGAATTTCCGCAGTCAATGGTTTTTGACGTAGTGCTTCAATCAATCCATATCCATCTAGATTAGGCATCATTACATCGCAAAGAATTATATCTGGGTGATGTTTCTCTGCCATGCGTAAACCTTCTAATCCATCTTCTGCAGTGACGGTAATAAACCCATGTAGTTCAAGAATCTCCTGAATGTTTTCTCTGATTTGACGCTCATCTTCAATAATCAAAATTGTATTCATATACATTTATGTGAAATAAAGGGTAGAAAATTTAGATTGCTTAACTTGTCTATATTAATACCTAATTGTAACATTTTCTAGTGATTTTTGAATCTTCATAAATCAGAAATTATTCTATTTCTGTAATTTAGTTAATACTAAGGTTGCATAAATCAGTAATTATATTTAATTTATGTATTTTGCAAAAATAACCGTATAAAATATATGGTATAAGAATCCCTGTACATCTCAACCGATGGAAAGCCCTGAAAAAATCACCATAATTCCTAATCAACCTTGCCACATCAAGGTTTAGTTATGATAAATCCTCAATCACCGTAAAAAATACGTAAAAGCCAAAATTCTGAAAAACAACCATTTTATGCAACTGTGATCTAAAATAGAGTCTTACACACAATGTTTTTAGAGTTGTCAAAACTCAACAACTGCAAATATTGTGTAAAGAAAAAAATAACATTTATTCTACACATTTCAATTCTATGAAAGCAGAAGTGATTGAATTAATAACAACGGTTTTCCATGTTTTACAAGTTAATCTGCGGTGGATGACTTGGAATTTATTTTTGGCTTTTATTCCTTTAGCTTTAAGTGTTTGGCTATTTCGCAAAAAACGCGGAGGTTCATGGATTTGGTGGCTAGGATTTTTGAGTTTCTATGCTTTTTTACCAAATGCACCTTACTTATTAACTGATGTTATTCATTTAATAGATGATATCCGGCGAGTTCAATCAGTATGGATGATTACATTAGTGTTAATACCTGTGTATTTTGTAGTCATTTTTGGTGGATTTGAAGCCTATGTTATATCTTTGATAAATTTGGGTTACTATTTACACCGAACTGGTAAAAGCAAATGGATTTTTTCTGTTGAATTGATGACTCATGCTCTTTCTGCTGTTGGTATTTATTGGGGACGATTTTTACGGTTTAACAGTTGGGACTTTATTACTCAACCAGATGCGATAATCACGAAAGGTGTAGAGGAAATACTTGGTAAACAGCCGTTAGTCATTATTACGATTACTTTTGTAATTCTTTGGGGTTTGTATTGGTTTATGAAACGAATTACTTTGGGTTTTGTTAACAATGGTAATACTTCACAACTAAATGATCATCATATTCATAATATTAACTAATGACATAATACAGCAATACAATTGAGGACGGGGAAACCCCGCCCCTACAGGCTTTACCCCGGATTCCTCACAAAGAGTCTTATTTCTTTAAGAATTTGGGGATATCAACAAAAATTTCCTATTTAGATTTAAAATAAAAAAGCAAATGTAAACAAATATAAAAAGTGAAATTAGTTAAACAACGATTAGATACATTATTAGTAGATTTGGGATTATGTGCTTCCCGTCAACAAGCACAACGGCTAATTCAAGCCGGAGAAGTAACTGTAAATCAACATAAGATTGATAAAGTCGGCACAGAAGTTGATATTACCGCCCAAATTCAAGTTAAAGAACGTCCTCCTTTTGTTTCTCGTGGTGGGGAAAAACTGGCTAAAGCTTTAGAATTTTTTGAGATTTCTGTAACTGATAGGATTTGTTTAGACGGCGGAATTTCCACTGGAGGCTTTACTGATTGTTTATTACAAGCCGGTGCAAAACAAGTTTATGGTGTAGATGTTGGTTATGGACAAGTTGATTGGAAAATCAGAAATGATCAACGAGTAGTTTTAAAAGAACGTACCAATTTACGTCAACTACAACCAGAGGAATTATATGCTGAAAATGCCATATTTCCTGATTTGATAGTTGTGGATGTTTCGTTTATTTCTTTAACCAAAATTTTGCCGGCGGTATGGCAATTAACACAAGCTCCCAGAGAGGCTGTATTGCTGGTAAAACCTCAATTTGAGGTTGGCAAGTCTCGCATCGGTAAAAAAGGTGTTGTCCGCGATCCTGATGACCAAGCTGATGCAATTTTTAATGTTATGAAAGGGGCTTTAGAAATAGGATGGAAATATCAAGGTTTAACTTGGTCACCAATAACAGGACCTGCGGGAAATATTGAATATCTTTTATGGTTGGGAATGGAAAGGGAAATCATACCCCCAACATTAGCAGCAATTCAAGAAATTACTAAAGAAGTAATTCAGGAGTTTGGGAAAAAATGATGAATAATCAATTTTGTGGGGGTTTAGCAATACTAAACCCTGATATAAATTAAAGATCGTAAATCAAACACTCCAAGGCATCTGGATACATTTCGCAGTAGTCTTCTAAGGCTGTTTTGCGGTGTTTTGCTTGTTTTTGATGGGCTTTTTCGGCTTGCAATTCTTCGACAATATCCCAAGCTACTGCACAATTAGGGGAATTATTGCCATTTTCTGTACAGGTTGTCCGCGCTTCCGTAATAGCTTCAAGAATTGCTGCTTCAATGGTTTTTTTACCATTGATAACTTCGTTTATGGAGACCATAATAATGTTACCTTTGTTAGTGGAGATAAAGGTTAAGTAGGTGAACAGAAAAATTTAAAGGTATGTGAAGAAAAGTAAAATCACTCAAAACTCTCTTCCTGTTCCCTGTTCCCTTGCCCCAGCGACAATTTTTAACGCCCACCTACTTAATTAGGAACTTTAAGAATTGCTAATGAAGAGAATTACTCATGGTTGGTAAACTCTTTTTCAGAGTAACAATTCAAGTAATTATTTTTAGTTAGTTTATATACTTTTTGATTCTATGGTGAGATAACCCTGACGTGATAATTTACGAAGGTTTGTTTCACGCAGAGGCGCAGAGGCGCAAAGAGTAAGAGTTTGAAAGATGGAATTTTTGACTTTCATGCCTCAATATTGCTATCAGCAAGGCCAATTTTAGATAATAAATACCATCTCTCAAAATTCGCCAAAATTACCGCCTAATTCTTGCTGTAAGCGATACAAAATCGTGTTTTTATCAACTTGAGATAAAATTTCCTGAATGACGGTATTAGCGCCCAATTGTCCCCAAGTACAGCCTTTTTCTAGATATAACTGGGCGGCTTTACCGACTGTATAAGCACCGTAACCGGCAATCCCACCTTGGGCGATCGCACTCCCGAAAAAAGTAGTAATATTAAAAGGATTATCACCACTGCCTATAGCTGCGGCACTTTTACCTAAACCTAATATAAAACTACTGCCAATTTCACTTAATAATAAACCACCAGAACTAAATAAAATTGTTTTTAATAATTCACTGGCTTCATAGCTAGTCATGGGTAAACCATACAATTTAGCTAATGCCCGAATTAAGGCTAAATCCGTAATTAAACCACCAATTATATCTAAAAAAGCAATAGGATTTAAGCCAATAGCTATGGCTTTATATTGGCTAAACTTCCAAATAATATCTTCTGCTTCTTTTTCGCGGATATGAACGGTTTTTTGAGCAATATTTTCTTCGGATTCTCTAGCTTGAATTAGTGCATTTAAGGCTAAAAGAGATCGTCCTTCTCGATTTAATATATTTAAGATTGTTTGCTTTAATTCATCTACTTGCGGTGGCGGTGTTTCCCATTCAGAAGTAAAGCTTCCATCTGCATATTCTACTCTCACTTCCATTGGTGCAGGTTCAGCCGATATCATGACAATTTCATCGGGTAACAATGGCTGATTTTGGGTATTTCCTGCCCCTAATTGTTGAAGATTTTTATAAATTGCATTTTTGTCTGTATCGGGATATAAATCAATTTTATTAAATACCAAAATTAAAGGTTTTTGGGCTTGACGTAATTCTAATAATCCTTGATATTCAGTTCTCGTAATATCCCCAGAAACCACAAACAATATTAAATCAGCTTGACGCGCTACGTCTCGTGCCATTTGCGCCCGTGAATCTCCGGCAATTTCATCTAAACCGGGGGTATCAATTAATTCGACTAATACCTTATCTCCGGGTTTCCAAGGTACAGAACGTGGCCATTGAGTGACACCATTTAGGGGTCCGGTTTGCAGAATTTTTTCTCCCAATAAAGAATTTAATACTGCTGATTTTCCGCGACTGACTAAACCAAAAGCCGCAATTCTAATGACATTTGCATCTAATTTATTGAGTGTGGTATTTAAAGTTTCTATTTCTGGTTTTAGCAAACTTGCTAATTCTGGATTTGCGGCTAGTTGTCCCGATTTACGGAGATATCCATACCAAGATAATGCTTGTCTAAGACTAGCACGGGCGCGGGTTAAATGGGTTTCTTGTAGGTTACGATTCATAGGATTCTGGATTCTGTATTTTCAGATCCCCGACTTCTTTAAGAAGTCGGGGATCTAATTAATGCCGATAATTTGCGGTTCGGGTATTGGTTGTCAGTCTTCTAAATAAGATGAAATCAGCATTTCTAAAACTTCTTGAGCATTTTTTAAAGCCTCTTCATAAGTGTCTCCATGAGTACAAGGCTGCATAATATCTGTAAAATCTGGTAATGAGACTACATAACATTTATCTTCATTTGACCATTGAATAACAATTGTATATTTCAGTTCTCTAATTTTTTTGGGCATATCTAATATAATATCATTGTCCCAAATATGCTTCTAAGACTTTGGTATTATTTTGGATTTCTGTGGGACTACCAACGGCTAGATTTTGTCCTTCAGCTAATACCCAAACTCGATCACATAAGGACATAATTACGTCCATGTTATGTTCAATAATTAAAAATGTCATGCCGTCGTGACGATTCCAAGCTAGAATGCGATCGCTGATTTCATCAATTAATCTGGGATTTACGCCAGCAGCAGGTTCATCTAGTAATATTAACTTAGGATTGGTCATCAATGCCCGACCAATTTCTAAAAGTTTCCGCTGTCCCCCAGATAAACCACCGGCATAATCAGCGGCTTTTTTTTCTAAGCCTACAGATTCTAACAAAAACATTGCCCGTTCTTTTAGTTGCTTTTCTTCTTTAGCAACAATGTGGGGTTGAAATTGCACTTGCCAAAAGTTCTCACCGGTTTGTTTTTGCGCCCCCAGTAACATATTTTCTAATACTGATAATTTTGATAAAGCCCTGGCAACTTGAAAGGTTCTCACTAATCCCTGTTGGGCAATTTGGTATGGTTGTAATTGATGAATGGGTTCACCATCAAAAATCACTCTCCCTTTATCGGGACGAATAAAATTAGAGAGTAAATTAAATAAAGTAGTTTTCCCCGCCCCATTGGGACCAATTAACCCAGTAATGCTACCTTTAATCACTTCAATATTAGCTTCTTGAACTGCTTTAATGCCGCCAAAATTTTTACAAAGTCCAGTTGCAGCTAAAAGAGGTAGTTGGGGTGATTCGATATTATTTACCATTTTTAGGTTTTTTGTTGGTTTTTAATTATTGTTATCAAATAAAAATTGTCGGAGTTGATCAAATTTTATCCCTGTAAGACCTCAGCTACAGTTAACTTTAAATCACTAAATAGAGGCGAACAAATCATATCATCTCCTCTATAAACTTGCTCCTCATAAAAACCTTCCACCCATTCCAAAACCGTCACTTTTTGCCCAATTGGATCAACAATCCAATACTCAGTAATTCCCCGCGCCGCATACTCAGAACGCTTATAACGATAATCACGATTTTCCTGATTTGGACTTACTACTTCAACCACCAACAAAGGCAGCGGCATATCCATTAAAATTAGTGAGCGTGTAGCCCCCTGCATCACCTGAGCTAATTCTTCAGAAAACACCACCAAATCAGGAACACGCACCCCCACCTGCCGACTATTCACAGCAATTTCTGTTTTCATTCTTAACCGATAATATGGAATACCTAATTTCAGAAAATAGGCCACTAAAAACATCGCTATCCGACAATTTAGCTCACTTTCAGAAGGCATAGGAATTAATTCTCCGTTCTCAAATTCATATAAATTATCTGTCCCATCGTCATAATTAAGAAATTCCTCAAAAGTCATCTTGTTAGCAGTTGCAACTGTCATAGCTATTTCTCCCATAAACGGCTTGTATCAACTATTTTAACAATGAAACCCATAATTTTTTCTGAATCGGGTTTTATTCCTAAGTCCCATACTCTTCTGAAGTTCCCTGTTCCCTCTTGAAAACTGCTGATATTTTTAATCACCAACTTCCAATTATTTACCCAGAGTCAGTTCCTCCTTTTTCCCTAAAATACCTTGAGGTCGCCAAATCATCAACACCATTAAAAGTAAGCCAATAAACATGATCCGAAATGCACCAATGCGTTCTACATCTAGGGGAACAATTTTGGGTAAAAATTCTCTAGTGAGGGCATCATAGGCAAAGAAAATGACCGCACCTAAAATAGTTCCTAGATTATTGCCAGAGCCACCTAAAATTACCATAATCCAGGCATCAAATGTGAGTTGAGGTTGGAAGTTATCGGGGTAAATTGCGCCTAGTTGCCAAGCGAAAAATGATCCAGCAATACCAGCAATTGCCCCGCCTAACATTAATGATTGGAGTTTATAGGAAAAGACGTTTTTGCCTAATGCTTTGGGGACTTCTTCATCTTCACGAATAGATTTTAGCACTCTTCCCCAAGGCGATCGCACTAAAATTTCTACCCGCCAAAAGACAAAAGCTAACATTAATAGTATGAACAACATTAACCCGGCTTTGGGATTATAATTATAGAGTCCAATCACACCAGAAATATAAATTGCAGCAGCTAATAACCCTAAAGCAATTCCGACTATTAACCGAGAGATAAATTCTTGCTTAAGACTACTATTTCTGACTGTATTATTACTTGCAGAAATTTGAGCATTTCGCATCCAACGCCATAGAGAAAGTAATGTGATTCCTGTTAATAAAGTTAATACCCCAATCATCACCAAGCGGAAAAATAAATTGGGAGTTGTTGATAAAGGGATAACATAACTTTGCACACCGAAAGATCCCGATATCCACGTATTACCTACAGGTAAATCCTGATTATTGACTATTAATCGAATTAATTCACCTGTACCAATGGTGACAATTGAAAGATAGTCTTCGCGTAACCGCAAAGTTGCAAAGCCAATTAATAAACCAAGCATTGCGGCAACAATTGCCCCAATTCCCGCCGATAGCAGTAATGGTACGCCCTTGAGACTTAATAAAACCGTCGTATACGCACCCAAAGTCATAAAAGCAATATGACCAAAGTTAATTAAACCAGTAAAACCCCATTGGAGATTGAGTCCTAGTCCGAACAGGGCGAAGGTGGCGGTAGAAATGGCGAGAAAAATCAGATATTCGATCATAGTTTAGTTAGTTGTCATTGGTCATGTTTTAGTTGTCAGTTATCAGCCGTTAATGTAACGCAATATAAACTGAAACCCCCCTATATCCGTTATTCTATTAAAAACTGTATAAGACAAAGCAGGGATCGCCAAAAGCATACATTAAACTTGTGTTTGACCAACACTTTATTTGAGATTTCCCTATGGATTCTAGGGTACTTTGGCAACGATACCAGGACTGGTTGTATTTTCATCCAGGATTAGGACTGTATTTAGATATCAGTCGGATGCGTTTTGATGATGGGTTTGTGGCATCGTTACAACCTAAGTTCGAGAAAGCGTTTGCGGATATGGTGGAATTAGAAAAAGGGGCGATCGCCAATCCCGACGAAAACCGCATGGTAGGACATTACTGGTTGCGGAATCCAGATTTAGCCCCCACCCCCGAACTCACCCAAGAAATAGTTCAAACCTTAGAACAAATCGAAGCTTTTGCCGACCAGGTACACACCGGGGCAATTCATCCCCCCAAGGAATGCCGCTTCACAGATATCATTTCCATTGGTATTGGTGGTTCAGCCTTGGGTCCGCAATTTGTCGCCCAAGCCCTATCTCCCGATTTACCAGCCCTACAAATTCACTTTATTGACAATTCCGACCCCACCGGAATTGACCGGGTTCTTGCCCAAATTGGCAATAAACTAGCCACAACCTTGGTATTAGTCATTTCCAAATCTGGAGGCACACCCGAACCTCGCAACGGCATGATTGAGGTCAAACAAGCCTACACAGCCCAAAAATTAGACTTTGCTAAATATGCAGTTGCGATTACCGGACAAGATAGCAACCTGGATCAAGTCGCCAAAGCTGAAAATTGGTTAGCCCGGTTTTCCATGTACGATTGGGTAGGTGGACGTACCTCAGAAATGTCCGCTGTAGGGCTAGTACCTGCGGCATTACAGGGCATAAATATCCGTGCCATGCTGGATGGTGCAAAAGAAATGGATGATGCCACCCGCGTCCCCAATCTCAAAAACAACCCAGCCGCTTTATTAGCCCTTGCTTGGTATTTCTCAGGAAATGGCAAAGGTGAAAAAGATATGGTAGTCCTCCCCTACAAAGATAGCCTGTTGCTATTTAGCCGCTATTTGCAACAACTCATCATGGAATCTTTGGGTAAAGAAAAAGATTTAGATGGGAAAACTGTATTTCAAGGGATTGCAGTTTATGGTAACAAAGGTTCAACCGATCAACACGCCTATGTGCAACAATTGCGCGAAGGTGTCCCCAATTTCTTTGCCACCTTAATTGAAGTTTTAGAAGATCGTCAAGGAAAATCCGCAGAAGTTGATCCTGGAGTGACTTCCGGTGATTATCTCTGTGGTTTCTTGTTAGGAACTCGTCAAGCATTGTATGAGAATAACCGCGATTCGATTACAGTCAGCATCCCTCAAGTTAATGCTCGCACAGTTGGCGCGTTAATTGCATTGTATGAACGGGCTGTGGGTTTATATGCCAGTTTAGTAAATGTCAATGCTTATCATCAACCAGGTGTGGAAGCTGGTAAAAAAGCTGCCGCTGTGATTCTCGATTTACAAAAACGAGTTTTAGAAGTGTTACAAACCCAGAAAAAAGCACTTTCTATTTCTGAACTTGCAGAGATGTCCGGTGCTACTGAAGAAGTGGAAGCAATTTACAAAATTCTCCGTCATTTACACACCAATAATCGGGGTGTAGTATTAACTGGTGATTTTGCTAAACCTGGAAGCTTAACTGTTTCTCTAGGCTAAAAATTTAGATCCCCAATTTAGATACCCGACCTCTTTAAGAAGTCGGGTATCTTGTTTTTTGTTTTTAAATTTCCCTGCTATAAATTATCAAAAATATTAAAAGTATCATTAGATAGAGATAAGAAAATAACATATCAGGTAAATATGATAGATACGCTATAGCAGGAGTCAGGAGTCAGCACAAAATTATTAAATCCATTAATTCATCCATCTTTATCTGCGTTCATCTGCGGTTAATTATTCTTGAAATATTATTTTTTCAAAATAATTTTTAATAAAATTAGTAAATCAAGGAGATTAAATCATGTCTAATATTGTGAAAATATCCTCCGAAGATATTATTTATCACCTAAAAATATCTTGTCAACTCCCTAGTTTATTAGACGCGATCGCCACCAGAACAATTATTACAGAAACTGCCGAAAAAGAAGGTATTACCATCGAAATAGCAGAATTACAACAAACCGCAGATAGTTTACGATTAGCTAACAACCTGATTAAAGCAGAAGACACCTGGGAATGGTTACAAAAACATTATCTTACCTTAGATAACTTTGAAGAAATCGCAAACATCAATCTCCTATCGGCAAAATTAGCTCATCATTTATTTGCCGAGAAAGTTGAACCATTCTTTTATGCTCACCAACTTGATTACAGCGGGGCAGTTACCTATGAAATAATATTAGATGATGAAGATCTAGCTTTAGAAATATTTTATGCTCTTCAAGAAGGAGAAATTAGTTTTCAAGAAGTAGCTCGTCAATATATCGAAAATCCCGAAATTCGTCGCGCTGGAGGATATCAAGGTATCCGCAAACGTAGTGATTTTAGACCAGAAATTGCTGCCGCAGTTTTTGCAGCTAATCCCCCAGAAATTATTAAACCAGTCATTACACCCAAAGGAGTCCATATCATCATAGTTGAAGAAATCATTGCCCCCGAATTGAATGAACAAATGCGCGTAGCAATTCTTGGAGATTTATTTACTAATTGGTTAAAAGAGCAAATTAATAAATTAGAAATTGTCGCCACATTAGGAGATGAAATAAATTCTCCCCCTTCCCCAATACAAATATTTAGTGAAGCTAGTTAAAATTGCCAAGAGTTAGATCCCCGACTTATTAAAGAAGTCGGGGATATGAGGTCTTAGTATCATCCATCTAAAGTAGTATAAATATCCTCTGAATAAGCATTAAGATAAGGATATTGTAAATTAATTTTGTGGAAGGCAAATTGTTCCAAAATAGCCATCATACGACTGTCAGGATGATTATTTCCAGCTTGCCAAGCAGCAATTAAACCATTAGCAATCATTTGACAACGATTAGTCCCAAAACTTTCTTTTTCCGCCAGTTTATTGGTTGGTTCTTCCGCACAACCTAACCCTGGTGCTAGTTGCTTAGTAAACAACGGTACTTGTTGAGAAAAGCTATCTTGATTTTCTAAATATATCTTTTTTAAAATCGGGTAAATAGTTTTATATTCATGTTTATTAAAATACAGCACTGCTGAATCATAACGTCTATATTGATCAGGATTATAGAGAGCTTTAAAAGAGAAAGCAACTTGCATATTATTGAATTCTCTAGTCACATTCTCCATCACCGATACTGCTCCTTCAGAGGATAAATTAAAATAGATTCTGACAATATCTTGATTGTCTTGAGTACCTAAATTAGACACTGCCATATAGAATCCATTCTGAACTAGATTTTTAGGCATTTTAATTGCCACTAAATCCCCAACATTAGCTGATTTATCAACTTCTGATAAATATAAATCCCGCTCAATATGCAAAGTTAAACCATTTTTTTGTACTGCTAAACAACTATCTTCTTCTTCCTCAACTACCAACCAATTATTACTCCAATAACCTCTACCTGTATTACTTCTATGTAGTCTTTCGTAAAATTCCAAATCCATGCCAAACAAGCTATTATTACTAAGATTATTTATTTGAGTATCAGCACTAGGGTAGTTATCCCAAGAACCATTGTAATAAGCACTATAAAGAAAATTACGCAATTGGATACTCAAATGTTTTGTTTGAATATCTAAGGATAAATTCTTAAACCGAGCGATTAATGATTCTGGCAATTCTAATAATTTGTAAGTTGGATGCTTAATAGCATAAAATGACTCAATTTCCAAATAATCAACAATATTTTGCAGCGCTGTTTGTAATTCTTTTGGAAGTTGAACAAGTTGACTATAAACAGAATCTAATACTTGCATATAAACTTTCCTTCTCTAAACAAGAGATAAATTTCTAGCAGTTATTGTTGACAATTCCATTCCCAAAATTGTAGGAATAGATGCTTGAGGACGACATAATAAACTCTTAGCAACTTGGAGAATACAAATACCTGAATTATCAAAAGTTTTTTCATGTTGAAGTCTAGCTTGAATAGCTTTAATTAAAGCTAAACCGCTAAATTGCATCACTAATTCTAAAAAATCTGGACGCAGTTCTAAAATTTCTGGAAAAGTAGTTAAATAAGCCGTAACTAATGTAGATAAAGAAGGTTGAATCATTGATAGGGGAATAGCTGCTAAACGCAAACATTCCTCAATTGGTATAGTTTTACTAGAGACTATGCTATACAACCAAATTTGCAGATAACTAGCGATTATGGTCCCCAAATCATTAGCAGGATCTCCCCAATTACCTCTTTCCCAATCAATTAGTCGGACGATATTTTTATTTCCAGGTAATTTCTCCTCAATTTCTGTTTCCCAGTTCAAAGATAAAAGAATGTTATTGAGTTTCAGATCATTATGAATTAAACAACAGGGAGTAAAAGCCTGATTTAATTGTGCAATTGCTTTTCCTAAATTATCGTAACGTTGATAGAGAGCAAAAAACTTTAAACCATCAGCCGGAAGTTGACCAAATATTTGTGGTGTAATTCTATCTAATCCTTTGGTAATATTTTGAAATATTAGAGAATTTCCCAAGAAATTTTGGTAGCTTTGGTTGTTTATTGTCAGGCTATGAATGGCTGCAATCGTCGTACCAACTGATTGAGAAATCTCAGGAGAAAAATCCTGATTTTTGGCGTAAAATTCCGCCAAATCTTGATAGTTATTGAGATAATTGAAAACGATAATAGAGTTTTCTAAGTCAAAATGAATTACTTCTGATAAAGATGCTCGTAAATGACTTGTTTCTGGAAATTTTTGGCAAAAATCATGAACTTTCCACTCATCTATAAATTCACCTAAAGTTTTGCCATTTCGATCATAACGCTCTTGTTTTACTAAGAGTTGATGACCATCTGATAAACTAATTAATAAATTAAAGTTTTTAGCAGATTTAAGTTCTATTTTACTTAATGACTGCTCTTCTGGCTGACAAATTTTGTTTTCAATCAGGTAGTTGAAAACATTACTAGAACTTATGAGAAATGGCATGATTTCAAATGATAATAATATGTGCAATAAATCCCTGTTGTTTAGTCAATTTCTAGATTTAGGTAAATCATTAACGTAATAAATGGAAAATTATTTATTTTTTAAATGCCCTTGTTAATAATGAGATAGTATCTATAGCATAGATAGCCAAGACAAATTCCAACGCCTTCACACCATAATTAAGTATTTGATGAACATCATTATATTCACCACCAAAGATAGATATAGAGTCCATATCATCTAGATTGATAATAAACTTTTTTCCATGAGCATTATGTAGATCAGAAATTGTCACATTAGCCATTTCTTACCTCTACAAAAATTAAATTTTTATGTCTGCAAATTTATGTACCCCACCAGTTTGAATATCAGATCCAATTTTATTAACTATCCAGGATTATTAGTAACGAATCTGATGTTAATAACATAGATTTGTTTTTACTTTTTAACCCTGGATGGTTGTATGGGCTTTGTAGTTGACTACAAAGCCAAGTAATTAGTAGCCGTAGCCACCACCAGTGTGGGAATCGTTGCTGAAGGATTTAGCAATATGCTTAATACTAGCGATCGCATATCCATCAACTAAGAATTCCAAGTATTTAACACCAAAATCGCCATAAACACCAAAATCGCTAAAACCGCTACCACCACCGTTGATTGATACAGAAGCTGCATCATTCAAATCATTAAGATAGCTTTCGGAATCTTGAAATAATTCAGAACCAGTTACATTTAATTGAGAAAGAGTAATACTTGCCATAATTTCCTCCAAGAAAACTTGTCTTTTGTAAGTGGGAATTTGTGAATTGGTTAAGTTGGTGTTTCCTTAACCGTTACAACTATTTTTATTCATCAGAAACAGAAAAATCAAGGCTTTGAACCCAGTAAAAAAGACACAAATATCTGCATTCTGTCTTTTATTAAAAGCGTAAATTCTGGGATTTAGCTAATTAAATAAGACTGACAGATTGGCAGAAAGCTCGATATCCTTCGTTCGGGTTTAGCACTGATGAACCCCTACTAAATAAAAAATCGTGCATCTTCAGGTTACTAACTCTGAAAACACACGAAAATCCGGAAAATATTGAATTTTTTCACAACAGATATTAAAAATCAAACTTGTTTATCAAACTATCTGTTGTATCTTTGAGACTGATTTTCCACTGTTCCATACTACTGTCTAGTTCCTTTAATAGTGTTGAAAGATCAGTTGTATTAGTGGTTATTGGCGGATTTCTTCTGTCTTTTCTCATCGTGTAACCACCCTTAAGAGTCTTCATTTCCCAAGGTGTCAGTTCATCCAGAATCGGTTCTGAAATCCTCAGTTCTAATTCAGAAATTGTGATTTTCACTATTCATTCACCTCCTTGAATACTCCATTTGCATGGAATCAGGCTAAAAATTTATCCTGCTCTTATATTTTGGAATAGTATCTGACAAAATAAATGATTTGAAACTAATTTATTAGACCCAAATAAGGGTGTTTTGTCCATGAAAACAAAAAAAGCAAAGAAAGTTTCCTAAAAGTAACTTCCCTTGCCTTAGATGAATTAAAAACTATCAACCTCTGTCAAAAGGTGGAAATTTCTTTCTAGCTTTAGTAATTAACCAACAAATGCTAAACGAGGTGCGATCGCAGCAGGACGTTCTACACCTTTGAGGTAAGCAAGAACAGTATCCGCATCAGATACTTCAAAGGGGTCACTACCACAGTTATCTTCAAAACCAGGTTCAATGAACATTTTTTCAATTTCGCCGTTATTAACAACCATTGCATAACGCCAAGAACGCATTCCAAAACCGATGTTAGATTTATCAACTAACATTCCCATTTTGCGGCTAAATTCTCCACTACCATCTGGTAACAAGAAGACATTCTTAGCACCTTGTTGTTTGCCCCATTGGAACATTACAAATGCGTCATTAACTGACAAACAAATGATTTGATCAACACCTTGCGCTTTGAATTCCTCAAACAGTTCTTCATAGCGAGGCAAATGTGTAGAAGAACAGGTAGGAGTAAAAGCACCGGGGAGAGCGAATAATACTACTTTCTTACCGGCAAAAATTTCTTGTGTGGTGACATCTTTCCAAGTGTAAGGATTGGGTCCGCCTATAGATTCATCCCGAACACGAGTCTTGAATACTACATTTGGAACGTGAGTAATAGCAGTCATAAATACCTCTTTTTTCGATGGAAGATTTTAACTCGTGTTGCTGCTTTTGCTTAGGGCATCAGTAGCTCATCTTGTAAATCAGAATAATTCTGATTTAGGAATTAGTCAATAGTTATAAATACTTATTTTATAATGTATTTTTTAAAAAAGCTTAGTTCTTAAAAAGGAAAAGTTATAATAGGAGTTTATATCTTTATATAGCTAAGTAAATCCTATGCAGCCAAAAGCTAATGATATTATCAAAACCCTTAAAAATAGAGGGTTGCGAGTCACACCCCAGAGATTTGGCGTTTATGCCAACCTCTTAGCAAGAGAAGATCACCCGACGGTTGATCAAATTCTGAGAGACTTGAATCAAGAAGCACCCACTTCTTCTCAGGCAACCGTATATGCGGCACTCCAGGCACTACGAGAGGTAGGTTTGGTGCGAGAAGTGCTATTAGAGCAAGGTGTATCTCGTTATGATGCTAACGTTGCCCCCCACCATCATTTTCGCTGTAACTGCTGTGGTGCGATTGAAGATATCAACTGGAATACTTTCCCAAATATTGATCTTAGTCAACTGCGACAGGGGTTAAAAGTAGAACGGTATGAAGTAACAGTTGAGGGAGTGTGCGATGCTTGCCGCACCCATATTTGATATAATAATTAACTAGAATTGCATAGGAGCAAACAATGTACGACAGCGATAAACGTAAATTATTATCAGCATTGTGTCATGGAGCAATTTTTTTTAGCACCACCATTGTCTCCATTGGATTACCTATAGCCATACTCTTTGTATCAGATGATCCTGTCGTCAAAGACAATGCCAAAGAATCTATCAATTTCCACTTTAATGTTTGGTTATATGGATCAATTCTAGGGGCATTGTTTTTTCTGATTGGTTGGTTGATTGTACCATTATTCATCTTGTTCCCACTGGCAGGTTTAGGTTATATCCTGCACTGGGGATTGACAATTTGGGCGCTAATTGGTGTTTTTAGTAATCCTGATCAACCTTGTCGTTATCCGTTTATCTTTCGAGTTCTTTAGATCAAATCTGGGAAAATATGGTAATTTAATTAATCATAGACTTTTGATTAAACAACTTACCAAAATTAATTGCATGATTTTTTAAGATTGTTTTTTGCAAATTTGTTATAAGCAAATGTCTATCAAGTTGTAAAATATAAAATTGCCCCACAGCTTCATCAACAGTAGGGCAAAAGACAGTTAAAGCACTGCTTGTAGTTTGTCTGAATAGAGCAAGCTAGAAACTTGCTTTTGTGACGCTTTATTCTGTGTCCATTGCATTCTTTTTTGTTTCATTCAGTGAAAAAAAAGTTTGCCTACCGCACACTATTCGCGTTTAAAAAGGAATTTAAACTCCTTTATTTACGAATACAATCCTTCATTCCGTGAAATCCTTAAATCCGTTAAATCAGTGATCAAAATTTATGTTTCCTATACATCGCCCTCGTCGTCTGCGTAGCCATACCCAATTACGCCGTATGGTACGTGAAACCGTTTTAACTACTAACGATTTGATTTATCCATTGTTTGCTGTACCAGGAGAAGGTATTGCCAAGGAAGTCAAATCTATGCCCGGTGTTTATCAACTTTCAGTAGATAAGATTGTTGAGGAAGCTAAAGAGGTTTATGACTTAGGAATTCCGGCAATTATCTTATTTGGAATTCCGGCAGATAAAGACATAGATGCTACCGGGGCATGGCATGATTGTGGCATTGTCCAAAAAGCAGCAACCGCAGTTAAAAATGCCGTTCCTGATTTAATTGTCATGGCTGATACTTGTTTATGTGAATATACAAGTCATGGACATTGTGGTTATTTACAAGTGGGTGATTTAACAGGTAGGGTTTTAAATGACCCAACTTTAGAATTATTAAAGAAAACCGCTGTTTCCCAAGCTCAAGCCGGTGCAGATATTATCGCACCTTCGGGGATGATGGATGGTTTTGTGCAAGCTATTCGCGCAGGTTTGGATGAAGCGGGATTTGAAGATATCCCCATTATGTCTTATGCTGCTAAATATGCTTCGGCTTATTATGGGCCATTTAGAGATGCTGCTGACTCAACACCGCAATTTGGAGATAGACGCACTTACCAAATGGACCCCGGTAACGCTCGTGAAGCGCTGAAAGAAATTGAGTTAGATATTGCTGAAGGTGCTGATATGTTGATGGTAAAACCAGCTTTGGCATATATGGATATTATCTGGCGCGTTAAGGAAGCTACTCATTTACCTGTGGCTGCTTACAATGTATCTGGTGAATATGCGATGGTGAAGGCTGCGGCTTTAAATGGTTGGATTGATGAGCAGCGTGTGGTTATGGAGACTTTGACTGGCTTTAAACGGGCTGGTGCTGATTTAATTTTGACTTACCACGCTAAGGATGCGGCTCGGTGGTTGTAAGTTAGAATATTATCTCACGCAGAGGCGCAGAGGCGCGGAGAGGGTTTTTGTGTTTGGGCGTGAGATTTTTGGTATTTTGGATAAAGTACAAGATAATTTTTTATGTCTTATGCAATATTCAATTGAACAAATTCCCGTCAACTTCAATAAAATGATTCAGGAAGTTCAACAAGGTGAACAAATCGAAATTACCCAAGCAGGTAAACAAATTGCTGTGATTATTTCTACCGCTGAATATGAAAGATTATTAAATAAAATACCAAGTTTTGGGGAATCTATAGAACAATTTCGTCAGGAATATAATGTAGAGTCAGCGGAAATTAACCCCGATGAAATTTTTGCAGGGGTGCGTGATAAATCACCTGGAAGAGAGGTCGTATTTTAATTTTATGCTCTTTCTTTTAGATACTAATATCCTCTCAGAACCATTACGCAATAATGTTGCAGATTACGCCAATTTTCAAAACTTAACAATTGAGAACTGGTTAGACCTTTAGCATCTAATTCGGTGTTAACACCTCTACTGATTTGATTTTGACTAACGGGTGTTAAGGTAGAAATTATGATTAAGACCTCAGATAAAGCGCCAAGCTACATTAAACCGCTACCTACGCAAGATTCATAAAATTAGCCTGTGTTAATAACTACATTTATTTTGTGAATTTCGCCGTGTGTAATAGCTTATTCACATTGAAACTGGTTATGGGTAATTGTCTTCTTTTTGCTTCTTTGACAAAAGTAATATAAAATGCCCTGTGTTACCAGTACGGTTCACTAGGATCAAAAGTTTTTGAGCTAGAGA
Organism: Dolichospermum compactum NIES-806; assembly: GCF_002368115.1. Lineage (NCBI taxonomy): Bacteria > Bacillati > Cyanobacteriota > Cyanophyceae > Nostocales > Aphanizomenonaceae > Dolichospermum > Dolichospermum compactum. The sequence continues at coordinate 1,118,864 of NZ_AP018316.1, forward strand.
ACATTAGTCCATTGGCCAGGTGCGAGATAAAATACTATGAATCCCATTAATTTAAGTTGGAGTAAGCTGGTTGTTACAGCCGTTTCTTTTGTCGCATTATCGCCAATATCTTCTGCATTAGCAGTATCACGACTTTCTTCCCCAGTTGCATCAAAGTTAGGTAATTCTCCACAAACGCAACTTTTGATAGGTCAATCTGAAGGTGAAGCAATTGATATTCCCGTTAGTACGAGTTTTTCACCAGAGAAGAAATCAGCCTTTACGCTTTATATATGGCAACCTGGGGGAACAATCAAAGAAGTAATTGCCCGTGTTTCTATTAAGAGTAAATATGGTAATAAATACCGTCAAGAAAGGTTTTTAGGTGATTATAAATATAAGATTAAGCAAAAGGCTAAGTTTGTTAAAGGATTCAAATTAGGCGATCGCATCGTTATCCGCTTATATGACACTAATAATCGCTTCATTGGTTACAGTGAATTTGTTTGTTTGCCGGAAAATACTGCGGTTAACTTGATTTTATCCGCTAATCCTACAGAAAACAAAGTAGTTCGCACCTTTTATGGTTTTGATGTCAATAATGATAGCATTGTTGATAATACCAATGCCTACGATTATTTCACGGAAGTTAATAACCAAAAAGTTACTTTCCTGAATAGTTCGGAAAAGATTAATATTGTCCAATATCAAGCCGCAGGATTTGCCAAAGTTGCCACCACAGGCACTTATCCGACTTCCTTTAGCGAAGGTGATTTTGCTGTAGTGGGTAAATCTATCAATGCCTTTGATTCTACCTTAGCAAAAGCCTTAACAGCTAATCCTGGTAGTTTGGTAAGATTGACTCCAATTAGTGCAAACTCCAGTTTTGAACTTGGCAAATTATTAAGTGAATATCGGCAAATAGGTGTAGCCAAAGGTATTCAAGTCTCATTTTCTGATATCTCCAAAAACTATTGGGCTAAGGAATATATTTCTGAATTGGCTGCAATAGAAGTAATTGGTGGATTTCCAGATGGTACTTTCCGTCCGAATGCACCTGTAACTCGTGCCGAATTAGCAGCATTATTACAAAAAGTCTTTATTAAAAGTAAAGTTCGAGAAGCAATTAATTTTAAAGATGTTCCTAAGCAATATTGGGCTTATGATGCCATTCGAGAAACTTACGAAATGGGCTTTTTTACTATTCTCAACAGCAAAAACTTTAACCCCACACAAAAGCTGAACCGCCTAGATGTTTTAATAACTTTGGCCAAAGGATTGAATTATAAATTTACAGGTTCAACAGCAAATATCCTTTCAGTTTATAGTGATGCTTCTAGTATTAGAAACGAACATCGTAATTTTATCGCCGCCTTAACAGAAAATAATGTAATTACTAATTATCCCAATAAGAAATTACTAAATCCTAAAAAAGTTGCCACCAGAGCAGATGTTTGTGCTTTATTGTACAAGGCAATGGTGAGTGCTGGAGAAGTGGCAGATTTACCTGTAAAATAAACTGCCTAACCTAGTACCGCAGGGCGTTCGTCAAAAGTCAAAAGTCAAAACGAATATACAATCAGCTTTCCAGTAGTTTGGAATGGTCTATTTATTTCCGCCGACCTGTACTAGCCTTGTTCCTTACCTACTTTTTCAACTTAGTGTAAGCATTCAGCTAAAACCGGATTTTAGGGGTTTTGAAGTGGGGAGACTGACATCAGAAGCATTCAGCTATCAGTGGTCAGCAGTCAGCTAAAACTGGATATTCAGAATGCTGATCAATTCAACTCTTGCTGATAGCTGATGGCTGAATGCTTACAACTTAGCTATCCAGGTGTAGATGTTGATTGTTACCAACTCAAGTTACTCTAAAAAGTGATTGACATAAGTTGATAACACAACAAAACACAGAATATGGAAACAGAGCATAGTCTAATTCTGGATTTAACAATCGTCTTAGTCGCTACGGCATTAGGAGGATTTTTGTCCCATAGGTTGCATCAACCTGTGATACTTGGTTATTTAGTAAGTGGTTTTGCTATTGGACCTTTTGGTTTAAAGTTATTAAGCAACGTTGCTGATATTAAATCTTTAGCAGAAATTGGTGTCGCCTTCCTACTGTTTGCCTTAGGTGTAGAATTTTCTTTAGCAGACCTAAAACGAGTTAAAGAAATTGCGATTAAAGGCAGTTTACTACAAATTGGTTTAACAATTACCTTAGTAACAATAGTAACCCTCTCCACAGGGTGGGCTTCTGGAATTACAAAAGGCATTTTCTTAGGAGCAGTTTTATCTCTTTCTTCCACAGCAATAGTATTAAAAACACTCACCGAAAAGGGTGAAACTAATACCGTGCATGGCCAAATTATGTTAGCAATTTTAATTGCTCAAGATTTAGCTTTAGGTGTGATGTTAGCAATACTTCCTGCTTTGCAACAACCCGAAAATATTGCTGTAGCACTAGGCTTTGCTTTAGTCAAAATTGCCCTGTTTGCAGTAGTCGCAATTATATTAAGTCTGTGGATAGTTCCCCGGGTTTTAAGTAATATTGCCGCTACAGAAAGTAATGAATTATTTCTCTTGGTTGTAATTGCCTTATGCTTAGGAGTTGCATTAACAACTGCATATTTAGGTCTTTCCATTGCCATGGGGGCATTTGTGGCTGGTTTAATGATATCGGAAATTGATTATGCTGACCAGGCATTAGCCAGAATTTTACCGTTGCGAGATACATTTGCAAGTTTGTTTTTTGCATCCATTGGAATGCTGATTGATCCAGCTATTTTGATCAACAATTTTGGCATAATTTTAGAACTTGTAGCTTTGGTTATGTTGGGGAAAGCAGCAATTATTTTAGGCATTGTTTTAAAATTTGACTACTCTCTCAAAAATGCCATTATCGTCAGTTTGGGAATTAACCAAATTGGTGAATTTTCTTTTGTATTAGCCTTAGCTGGTTTAAAATTAGAATTGCTATCTCCACAAACCTATTCTTTATTATTAGGAACAACAGCAATTACACTCATTTTTACACCTTTATCACTCAAAATTGCACCTTTAATTGCCGATTATCTAAATCAAAACCCCTTCCTAGCAAAGTTCTTACAACGCTTTTCTGTACCAAAAACAATATCTATGCCAGAAATAATTACTGGTCATGTAGTAGTAGCAGGTTATGGTAGAGTTGGGCAAGTAATTGTTAGCATATTACAAAGCCAAGGATATCCAGTTGTAGTAATTGAAAATAGCGAAGCATCTGTACAAAGATTAAGAATGCGCCAAATTCCTTATATTTTTGGTGATGCAGATTCGGAGTTAGTATTAGAAAAAGCACATTTAGAAACAGCCAAAGCTTTAGCGATCGCCCTTCCAGATCCTGCCAGTACCCGCTTACTTTTGAAAAATGCTTTAACTATTGCCCCTGATTTAGATGTAATTGCTCGTTCACACAGTAATAAGGAAATTGATATTTTAGTTCAAATGGGTGCGAAAGAAGTAGTACAACCTGAATTTGAAGCAGCATTAGAGCTAGGAAATCATTTACTAAGAACATTGGGCGCAGGAGACAGTTACATCCAAACTGTGATCAATACTATTCGTAAAGATAGATATTTAAGTGTTAGACCTGAGTAATAATAGACATCTTTATGCCAAATATATATCTTTGAGTGTAGCCCTAAATCCATTAAATTTTTCTGTTCACCTACTTACAACTTCTAATTGTCATTTCATTGGGAGGATTGCGAAAAGGTTCAAATAGACAGCTTGTAACTGCCATTTTCACTAATAATCCTAAATCGGAAGTTACAGGTTTTGATTTATTAGGAACAAACCAAATATCTATTTCTCTAACTTCGCTTTTTACGTCTTTACCAATATCTACTTGACCTAAAGGTTTTAATAATTCCTCTAGATATTCTTTTGCAAATTGGTCATGGGCTTCTCTCGTCATACAAAATCTATAATTAATAAGTAAGTTTGCACGAGTTGTAAATTTAACCAGCTAATTGTCCTGATATGACACATTTGAGACTGAAATAGCAAATAACTATAGCATTTCTCCATTTACAGTAGTCGGCTTTGACTTCTTTTCGCTGCTATAGCAACTATGAGGCTAGAAACTGATGAAAAAAGTTAATATCTACCGCTTTTGTAATTACGCTTTAATAAGTTTAATATCTTGCAATCTGGTGTTGAGTCAGATATCTCCAGCTTTAACTCAAACAGTTTCTCTAATTAACCCCATGTCTGCACCTGCTACTAACTTAATTTGGCCTACTCAGGGTGTGCTTTCTCAAGGTTTCCGTAAATATCAACATGAGGGAATTGATATTGCTGCTGCAAAAGGGACTCCGATTTTGGCTGCTGCTGCTGGTAAAGTTGTGAAAGCTAGTTGGGATGATTGGGGATTAGGCAATTTTATCGAAATTAAACATCTTAATGGCAATGTGACGGTTTACGGACATAATAGCCGTTTATTAGTGAGTAAAGGTCAACAGGTCAAACAAGGTCAAATTATTGCCGAAATGGGTTCAACAGGCAATAGCACCGCCCCTCATTTGCATTTTGAATTTTATGCAGATGGTCGTTTAGCTAGTAATCCTCTGAGTTTATTACCGTCCGCCACCATCGCAAAAACATCAGTAAATCAACCAGTTACCCCAACTCCACAACCAGTTTCACATGCAAGTAATAATACTGATTGTCGTGGGACTACAGTTATGAATGGGGAGACGGCAACAGTTAGTATAAAAGTTTGCGAAGAAAATGGTCAGTTATTTTATTTGGGGAAATTGAAGCAAGAACCCAGTCAAGTGTTAAAAATTCGGGCATGGAAAGTTGATAATAACAAATATCAGGCAGAAAATGGTACTTTTTCCTACTTAATTAGCCCAGAAAAAATAGAGATTTGGCGCAATGGTAGTCAAATTCGTGCGGATAGTTTTCTCACTTCTCATGGTTTAGGGAAATAAAAATACTAACCTCTTTATGTAATTGATGATTTCATTACAAATACCTGATGTGACAGTTCAAATGGCGGAATATAGTAGCCAACAAGTTGTCGTGAATAAGTATAAAATCAATAGAGATGAAAACTAGACAAAAGTATCGCAAAATTTCACATAAAGGAGCAGATGATTATGGAATATTTGGCTTATTCCTATATGTATATAGAAGATGAAAAAACAAATGAAAATTTTGCATTAAATTTTCCCAAATCGTCATTTAATTGGCGGAAAATTTTTAAATCTTCTGCATGGTTAACTTTGGCTGGTGTGACTATATTATTAGCTACAGTGACTCAAATGCAGTTTGCTTCCGCAGAATATGCCAGAACGAATGGAAATTGTCTTAATATTCGTACCGGACCTAGCACTGCAAATTCATCTGTGGCTTGTGTCCGCAATGGTTCATACATTGGTGAAACTGGTCGTGTCAGAAATGGATTTGCGAGAATTTCTTCGGGACGTTACCGAGGATACTATGTGGCTGAAAGATGGATTGGTAATACTCCTGGCTATTCTCACCGCAGATATCGTTCTGGAGCCGGTGTTGGCGGTAGGGTAACGGTAGGATATGGCTCAAGAGGTGAACGAGTCAGAGAAATCCAAAGAGCTTTAGGGATTAGAGTTGATGGTGTTTATGGCTCACGAACCATTAACGCAATTCGTCACTTCCAAAGACGTAACGGACTGCGTGTAGATGGGGTTGTTGGTTATCAAACTCGGAGAGCTTTAGGTATTTAGGAACTGTCTAATCAGGTAACAGTTAGTCAAGTTTACAAACATACAGCACATCGGTGTTATGAGGTACAACAACCCCACCCCCAACCCCCTCCCCACAAGCGATGAGGGGGCTATGATGTACCTTATATACCTGTAATCTGCTGTAACTAAAGTTGTTTTTCTATTCCCTGTTGCTGGTAATTTTTGACAATTTGCAGAATGCGTTCTGCTGCATGGCCATCGCCAAAGGGATTAATGGCGGTGGCCATTTTGGTATAAGCGTCGGGGTTACTGAGTAGTTCACTAGCGGCTGTGACAATATTTGCGGTTTGTGTACCTACGAGTTTGGCTGTGCCGGCGGTAACGGCTTCTGGTCTTTCTGTGGTATCTCTGAGAACTAGGACTGGTTTACCCAGACTGGGGGCTTCTTCTTGTAATCCACCGGAATCGGTTAAAATTAAATGCGATCGCTCAATAGCTCCCACTAATTCAGCATAATCCAAGGGTTCTGTTAGGAAAATGCGGGGATGACTCCCTAACAACTCTTGCAATGGTTCTCTAACTGTGGGATTTTTATGTAATGGTAGTAATAAGGCTGTATCAGGAAATTGCTCTAAAATTTGTAAAAAACTTTGAGCGATATCTTGCAGTGGTTCTCCCCAATTTTCCCGTCTATGAACTGTTGCCAATATTGTCCTATATTTATGCCAATCTAACCCTGGTATATTGCAAACTGGTTTTTTTGCAGCCACATTTAATAAAGCATCAATTACAGTATTTCCTGTTAAGTGAATTTCTCCTAATACCCCAGAATTTTGTAAGTTTTCCACAGCTAAAGTAGTCGGGGAAAAATGTAATTGTGTAAGCTGGGAAATCAGCCTTCTATTAGCTTCTTCGGGAAAAGGATTAAATAAATCATCAGTCCTTAAACCCGCTTCCACATGACCCACAGGGATTTTTTGATAAAAAGCTGCCAAGGTCGCCGCAAAAGCTGTTGTTGTATCTCCTTGCACAATTACAAAATCTAATTTTTGAGCTTGAAATAATGCTTCTAAACCCTTTAAACTTCGACAAGTAATATCACTAAGAGATTGTTGTCGCTGCATAATCTCTAAATTCCAATCGGCTTTGAGTTTGAACAATTGCATTACTTGTTCAACCATTTCTCGATGTTGTCCTGTGAGAATTACCTGCAATTCAAAATCTGGAGAATTTTGAAAAACTTGAATTACTGGTGCTAGTTTAATAGCTTCAGGACGAGTTCCTAAAATAATGCCAATGCGGTGTTGATTTGTCATTAGTCGAATAATTACAACTTATTTTTAATTTTCAATTCCCCAAAAAGGTAAAGCGCAAGGCAATAATCATCCCCCTACCTGAATTATGGAATTATTTAAGCAGGTTTCCATGTACCGTGGAAACTATGAGGGATAACACTGGGTAATCCCAGTCTACAAATAGGTTCTGTATTTAGTCTATCACTCGCAAATATCCAAACTTCGCTACCATGAGTATTACCATCATAAACCACAGTTAACAGCCAACCTTGCCCAGAATTTTGCGGATTTTGGACATAAATAGGTTCAGAAGGATAGCGATTTTCTCCTATGTTTGCTTGCGTTAAAGTTCCAGTTTTGTGATCAAAACAAGCAATAATATTTAAAAGTTCCTTACCAACATCTGTCCCTGGTTGGAATCCTGACATATAGGTATAACGAGAAAATTGACCTACAGTTTGTGGAGGAACACTAGGAAACTCACAATGTTGATTTGAAAGTTGTTCAATTTTAATTACCTTTCCAGTTTGAGGATTAAGTTGAACTTGTGAAAATGTACTATTGGCAATTGTATGAGTTTCCCCTGTAGCTACTTCCCGTAAATATTGATTAGTTTGAAAATCTTCATAACGGGCAATATCTACAATTACCGCACCACTAGGATCTACATAACCATTAGCGAAATGCCACTGAAACCAAGATTCAGTTTCTCCTCGACTGACTAAAGATAAACTTTCTCTATCTAGCACTATAATCTGAGTTCCCAATTCAGGATGCCATTCTAGAGAATCACTATAATTACTTGTTCCTACCAAAACTGGCCAAAGATTTAACCGCACTGGGGAAATAAAAAAGATTAGATACTGTCCTGCTAAAACAAAATCATGTATTAGTGGTACTCCTTCTAATTGATGTATTGCTGTTTGGATAATTTTACCAGTCAACTCACTTTTATAAACATTAAGTGTGGCATTTAATCCAGGAGTTACACCAAAATTAAAAATTTCCCCTGTATTTTTGTCCTGCTTATAATGGGCAGAATAACTTAATTCCTTAGTTAAACTGCCTAAATCATCTTCACCACAAGTTTCTAAAGTTTGCAAATCTAAAGCATAAGGTTTACCACCTTCCCACAATGCCAAAAGTTTATCAGGTAATGCCAAAACTGAAGTATTCGCCGCATTTTTCACAGGTTTTATCCATTGATTCCAGATAATTCCTGGTGCAGTCATGCCATAATTACCATAAAGCAATTTACCCGCAGCAGTTTCTTCTTGATAACCTTTAGTTTGCACATAGCGATAAACCGCAACTGCTTCTACATTGGTAAAATTGACCGCGAGAATTGCCCCATCTCCATCAAACCAATGTCCCACTCGGATACCATTCCGTTCTAGTCGTGCTGGTCCATTCCGGTACAGTGTACCCCTTAAACCCGCGGGGATTTTACCTGCGAGAATAGGTAATTGAGTGGCAGAAAATTCTGTTGCTGGTTGAGATATTGCTCTAGACCATGCTTTTTTAGTTGACTTTTGATCAATTGTTTGCATATAGTATTTCTGGCTTACATAATATATACTCGTGACGGCTGATATTTGAACTTTTACCAAATTATAAAAACCTAGATGTGTAGGGGTTTAGCACTGCTAAACTGTAGAATCAAATAATCAAGCTATTGTGAGTATAGCAGAAGTCAGAATCAGGAGAATTATTCAATTAATTATTTTTGATTCTACCGCTTCCCTTATGGAAAAGAATATTAATTTAATTTTTGTAGGTTGGGTTGAACGAAGTGAAACCCAATATTAGTACCTTGTCCCGCAAAGAATAATCGGTAGTTTGGCGATCGCAGTGCTGGTAGCGTTAATTTCATATCACAACCCACTTCTTAAATTAAATTGAAAATGTCGGTATAATAAATAGTTATGTGTCATGGAAATAAGATTTGTAATGAATAAACAGGAAAGAATTTCAAAAGCTATAAAAGATGTCGTATCTGAAATGATGGAGCGAGTAATGGAGCGGGTTCTAATTACCGACCCTTTTATTAAAGAAAATCACCGTTCCAGTAAACCTCTTTACGCAGCATTAGTTCCTGATGAAATTTTTAAAGGGTCACATTTTGAGAGACGATTTGTAACTCCATTTGGAGGTGTATGGGAAAAACTTGCACAAGTCGTTGCTGTAGAAGCTCATGGTAATTGTCAAATGGGACATACGATAAACGGAACAATTGGAAAAGAAAGTTTAAGAAGGATTCAAGAGACTTTAAATAAATTAGAACACAATAAAGGCAAGGAAAAAATAAAACCTGATTGGGATAAAGAATTAAAATATATTAAGGCGGGAGGTGGACAAATTATTCATGCAAGTGTTGTATGTGATATTCTTATAGAAAACGAAGAAAATGGAATAAGGTATGCGTTTGAGCTAAAAGCGCCATTACCAAATAGCGACCAAACAAAAGCAAACAAAGAAAAATTATTTAAGCTTTTGGCAATGGAGCCAAAAGTTGTTGATTATGCCTTCTACGCTTTGCCGTATAATCCTTACGGTAAAAAAGAAGATTACAAGTGGACTTTTCCTATGAGATAGTTCAATATGTATGAAGATGAATCTGTACTGATAGGTGATGAATTTTGCGAACTTATTGGAGGAGCAGGAACTTATAGTAATTTCATTACAGAAATTAATGCAGAAGTGTTGAATGTTAGGAAAAGATTAAAAAAAAGGGTTCTTCGGTTCGTTTTATGGAAAACCTGGTTCAAAATCATTGAAAGCCTTATTGCGTGGGCATTTCATTCAAAATATGGGCATAATTGTTTATAACCCTTGCCCCATAAGGGTTTTGTTATAATCAATTCTTAATCACCATAAAAACAACGCAAGAGCCAAAAAAAGTACCATAATTTGATACAATCTAAAAAAATATAGATAAAGAATTATCAAATTATGCGCTTAAAGAATTTCCCAGAAGTGGTCAAAACAATATTGAAACCATTGCCCAAAAAAGATTATCCAGTTCTGGACACATTTTCATTTGTATCAGTGTGGTTACAGTATGTCATGGATAAAAGTATAGTGAGTATGAGAGATTTTTATTACGCTATTCAACATTTCTGATAGAGGGCAATTATGGAACGATACAATTTATTTACTTCAAAAATCTCAACCAAAGGTATTTATTTTTGAAAATGTCAAAGGATTGGTTGACCCCCGTAATAAAAAAGCTTTATCTTATGTTTTAGAAAGAATTGAGCAAGCAGGATATCATGCTAACTATTTTGTCATTAACTCCTTTGATTATGGTGTGCCACAAAATAGGATTCGCATATATATAATTGGATTTCAGGAAAAAGACTATTTCCAAAAATTCAACTTACCAAAACCAACAGATAAAAAACTAAAACTTGGCGATATATTAGGTGTAACATCCCAACGAAAACTAGATAATCAGATTGTTCAGAGAGACATATTTGGGAATATTATTGAATCTAAAAGTATGAGTCTTTCCAATACAAACGGATTCAATGATTACTTTTTATTTAACGACTTGAGAAATGGTCATACAACAATACATTCCTGGGACATTATTGAAACCACTCAACGACAGAAAGATATTTGTTTATTATTACTTAGAAACAGACGAAAAAGCAATTATGGAGAATTAGATGGAAATCCATTATCATTAGAACATTTTCAAAATCTAGATTCATCAATTAAACAAGAAGAAATTGATGAATTGGTGCAATTAGAAATCTTAAAATCTGAACAATATCGTTTTATTATCAAAAAGTATAATATTAAAGCTTTAACAAAGAATGAACAAACTTTGCTTTCATTCACCAATAATGCAGAAATAATTGTTGATAGTTTGAAAATCCAAAAAGGATTTAAATTAGAAAAAACATCAATAAAAAAAACAATTGAGTTTCTTAAAGAAAAAGATATTATTGAGTGTGTCGAAATTCGCTATGATTTTAAAAACACTAAAATAAGCACAGGATTATTTGGTGTAAGTCGGATCTTTTTACCAAGTTCTGATATTTTCCCAACTCTAGTTGCCAGCGACACAAATGACTTTATAACTTTAAAGACAATCGAAGCACTAAATCATCATGATTTTAAAAACAAATTCATCAAAGAAGTTTACGAATCAAGAGAATTTAGAAGAATTACTAAACGCGAGGCTTGTTTAATACAGGGATTTCCTCAAGATTTTAAATTACCAGAATCAAGACCAAGATGGATGAAACTAATAGGAAATAGTGTGTCAGTTCCCGTAATTGATAAATTATGCAAAGCTATTGTTGAGACTGGTGTATTTGAAAATTAAGAGAAGTCAATCAACCCCATAAAAACCCCATTATGACCACTGAAACTACCTTCACAAATTGGATAACTTGCCCTCAACCCAATTCCCGCGCCAAATTACGCCTATTTTGCTTTGCTTATGCTGGTGGTAGTGCTACGATTTTTCGGACATGGGCTGATGATTTACCAGCAACTATTGAATTATGCCCCATAGAAATTCCCGGAAGAGGAAAACAAATCAAATCACCTCCATACACAAAAATTCAACCTTTAGTTCCAGCAATAGCTACCAATATCATCCCTTATCTAGATAAACCCTATGCTTTCATCGGTTACAGTATGGGTTCATTAATTAGTTTTGAGTTAATTAGGCTACTTCGTTCTGAATATAATTTTCACCCTTTACATCTTTTTGTTGCTGCTCATCAAGCCCCACAATTATCTGCGGAAAAACCGCCAATTTCTCAATTACCAGATACCGATTTTTTAGCCAAAATATCCCAATTGAATGGAACTCCCCAAGAAGTGCTAAACAATGCTGACTTGATGCAGATATTTTTACCGATTGTCCGCGCTGATTTTACAGTTTTAGAATCCTATATTTATACTCCCCAACCTCCTTTAGATTGTCCTATTACTGCTTTCGGTGGTTTACAAGACCCAAGAGTTAGTTATACTGCCATTGCTGCATGGGAAAAACAAACTGTCGCCCCTTTTTTATTACAAATGATAGATGGTGATCATTTTTTTATCAACACTGCTAAGACTACTTTACTTAACCATCTAATTCAATCCCTCCAATCCTATTTCTAAGAGGGTGTTTGAAAGGTCATGATTGCTGTATCAAATGTTTTGACCCTCCCTAACCCTCCCCTTATAAAGGCTATCGTGTACACATAAGTTAAATTACCCCCCTTAATCCCCTCGATGCTTTGGGGGGAAACCGGAAAAATTAGTTCCCTCCCCTTTGCAAGAGGAAAGGGGGTAACAATGTGATGAAAGTTATGGAATACCACTTTTCAAACATCCTCTAAGAAATTTTTGTCCAAAAAAAGAGTGGATACTTCTATATTTATCTTCTAAAACATGAAAAATATACCTAGTGATGGGGGAATCATTACCGAATCCATACTAATTAACAGATTTCAAAATAATTGAGGATTTATATAGTACGGTTATCACGACGATCATATCTATAAAACCGAACTGTAATCAATTGATTTTCTGGTGCTACTATTTAATTGGGAAGCTAAAGATTAAGCTTCAAGAAGTTAAAAGTTAGAAGTTTTACCAGTAGCATTATTGTTTACCAAGTCAGAAGCTTAAGATTCAGTCTCACCAAATCAGAAAGTCCAATAGTGAATTTTTGAGGAGATAGATATGACACTTGTACGTTGGAATCCTTTACGGGAAATAGAACGCTGGGAACCATTCCCTGAAATGGGTATTATCCGTCAGCAAATGGATCGTTTGTTTGAGCAATTATTACCACCCGACGGAGGGGAAAAAATAGGATTGACTTTTATTCCTCCTGCCGAAATTGCGGAAACCGATAGTGATTTGAAGTTGAAAGTCGAAATACCGGGCTTAGATGCGAAGGATCTTAGTGTTGAGGTCACTCCTGAGTCGGTTTCTATTAGCGGCGAGCGCAAATCGGAAACAACAACAGAAGCGGAAGGCATGACTCGCTCGGAGTTTCGTTATGGCAAATTCCAACGGATAATCGCCTTGCCTGCGGTCGTGGATAATGAGAAGGTCGTGGCAGAATATAAGAATGGAATTCTCCATTTGACTATTCCTAAAGCCGAATCGGAAAAACACAGGGCTGTAAGGGTTAATCTCGGCTAATGGCTTTTGGTGGAAATGAATTAGTAAGGATGAATGGTTGGACAATCATTTCATCCTTCATTTTTTTATAATAAGTAGGAGAGATAATAATTCATGATTAATGATTTATGTTGTAAAATCTACCTAAAAATATGTTTCCAATTATATAGTTAATTCTCAAGATAGATGCTAAAAAGCATTTTTATATTTACGAGTCATGGGGGCAAAAAATCTAGCCTATATCCTTTTTGTACTTTTATGTAAGATATGAGCAAATATATCTCAGTCGCTGTTAATATATCGGAAATAGCAGTTTGTATCCTTGACCTAGATAGGAGTTTCTGATTTCTGGGAAAACTTCTCTAAAAACACACACTGATACAGTTTCATTTGCTTGAATAGCTATATAAAGAGGATTGAGATTGGCAATTATTAATTATGGCAACCAAAGTAATTGATGTTAGAGAATATACTGTCCGAGCGCACAAAAGACTGATTCATACGCGAGTTTTCCACTTTGTTTGTAAAGAATGTAATCAGGCTACAAAGCGGGAAACTTTCGGAACTCGCCCTTTATATTGTGAAAGTTGTCGTCCTCCCCAACCTCCTAAAAAATCACTCCAGGGATCTACACCAAGCAAACCTAGAGCCATGACTTACACTAGCAATATAGATTTAGGTTGAGTGAATTGCTATGAATTCTCCAGGACAATTACAAGCACCACCCGAAGTATTTATTACGCCATTGTTGGAATTACGAGATTACTATGGGAGTCTCGCCCAAAAGTACCAACGTCTATTCATAGAGGCGCGATCGCAATTAGATAATGTAGAATCCTTGTTATCTACATGGTCTTATACTAATGACAATGAACAAGTGGAGGCTGACGAAGAAGATTCACTCTTGTTGTTGTCTTCTAATCAAAGTTCCCATCTGGAATATTTGCATCCCCTAGAGTCAGAAATTCCTAAATCAGACCCTTTCAAAGTCGAACATTCCCTCTCTGAAGTGAGAGACTCGAACAATTTTTCCTATCAGCGTCGTCACTATGTTGGTAAGGGGGAAGATGTTCCTATGTTGGCTCACTATGAAAATATGACTCGCATGGAAGCACTCAAAAAGCTATTGCGAGAATATGTGGGAACTGTCTGTCACATAGATTTTATTGTGCGATCGCTCTATGGTGATTTAGAGTCTACTATTTTTAAAGTGGTTAAAGGTAGAGTCCAATCCTCTCTGACCCAAGGGAGGGAAAGTGGTTATTGGTCAGCGATTCCCAATGAACCGGGCTGTTATACCCTGGATTTAAATTCACTAGGTCCAATTCAAGGTAGGGGAATATCTAGGGGGATTAAATCCACCAAAACCAACAAACATTTCATCAGACCCCAAACGAAAGTAGTGCCGATGTTGGCACAATTTGATGGTCAATTTTTAATTGATGCTCTGACCTTATTTCTAGAACAAAATGCGGGACGAATTTTCAATGTGAATGAGATAGTTAATGGCATTTATGGACATCTAGACCCAGAGGAAGTCAGAGAGGTTAAAAATAAGGTTCTCAATGAACTATCTAGGGGTCATCGCACAGGCCGATTTGTCAGAGTTCCTCACCAAATCGGTCTATATACTTGGGATATGAATATGATCGCCAAAAAATAACACAAAAAAGGTGCGTTAACAAGTTGTAACGCACCTGCTTAAAAATGGAGAGGGGGGGATTCGAACCCCCGAAGGGATATAATCCCTTAACAGATTAGCAATCTGCCGCTTTCGACCACTCAGCCACCTCTCCAGTTCATGACTAATAATCGTAGCAGAACTTTTTGAGCCTGTCAATAGTTATTTTCTAAATAAATTCAATGACCAATGACCAATGATCAATGACCAATGATCAATGACCACTGACCACTGACCAATCTATAAAACTTGCGATCGCATCCAAGCTGCCGGCAAGGTGCGTAACTTTTTCCATTGGGGAACATAAGCTCGCTGACTGAACACATCATAATCATTGCGCTCAATCACCTCTAAAATCTGCTCATATAGCATAGATGCAGACCAAACAGGCCACCGAGCATCAGCAGCCAGGTAACTAATCCCCTTATCTGCTTGGATGTAGAATTTACGGGCGCGGTCAATTTGAAACCGCATGAGTGAACGCCAGCGGTCATCCACTACGCCGCGAATACATTCTTCCTCGGTGTAATTAAATTTGGCCAAATCTTCTAGGGGAAGATAGATTCTGCCTCGACGGGCATCTTCACCAACATCACGGAGAATATTGGTAAGTTGATTAGCAATTCCCAAAGCGATCGCCTCATCTATAGGCAGATAAGGCTGTTGGGTTTGATGCCAAGGGGCTGTATAGATACTATTATCTACCCCCATAATCGTCGTTGACATCAAACCCACAGTTCCCGCTACTCGGTAGCAGTAGAGGTATAAATCCTCAAAAGTTGCATAGCGACTGCGATACAAATCCATACGCTGACCGGCGATCATATCCCGAAAGGGTTGAATATCGAGCGGAAAGCGTTGGAGAGTATCTACTAACGCTACATCATAATTATCCAATGGGCATCCCGCAAAAATGGATTCCAGTTGCTTTTCCCATAGTTCTAGGGTTTCTGGCGTGGTGATAGCAGATGCCGGACCATCCACTAATTCATCTGTACGGCGACACCAGGCATAAATTGCCCAAACAGATTGACGCTTGGCCGGACTCATCAGCATCGTACCTAAATAAAAAGTTTTAGCGTACTTAGCCGTGAGTTCCCGGCAAAGGGTGTATGACTCATCTATAGAAACCAGCGTTTTCATGCGCGGGGGGGAATCAGGCAGTTGCAGCATTCGTGGCGGGCGGTCGTGTTGGCGTGTGCAGGTTAGAGGAATTTGCTACCGTCAGCGCTTGAAATATCGCCTGCGCTGTTAGTTTACCAGAAAGTACAGCCCCTTCCATACTGGCGAGATAGCGTTGCATTGTATAATCCCCAGTCAAGTAGAAGTTAGAAATGGGGGTTTGCTGTGAAGGGCGGTACTGTTGGCGACCTGGAGTAGCTTTGTAAACTGAACGCGGTGTTTTCACCACATGATATTTCAGTATTTTAGTCGGATTATTTCCCCCAAAATGTTGGGGAAAAAGTTTTTCTAACTCAGTAATAGTTGCAGCAACGATTTCGGCATCGGATTTAGATATCCAATCTTTAGCCGGTGCTAGGACTAATTCCAACATGGAACGGTCAGGATTGGCATATTCACGGCAAGTATTACTCATATCAGCATAAACGCTGAGGAGTGGAGAACGAGAAAATAGTAGATGATCAATATCTGTTAATTTGCGATCAAACCAGATATGAACATTAATCACCGGTACGCCTTCCAAACCCTCCAACTTTTGGAAAAACTCCATAGCTTTCCAAGAACTTGGCAAAATCGGCTTTAAAGGATCAACTGGAAGAGCCGATACATAGGTATCCGCTGTAAATATTTCATCTTCTGCCCCATTTAAGCCCCGCAGTAGGAATCCTTTTACAGTTCCATCCTCGTTGAGTAAAATCTCTTTTAAGGGCGCATTAAGACGCACCTCACCACCGCGTTCAGTGATGTGGTCAATAATCGGCTGACACAATCTTTCTGTGGGTGAACCATCCAGGAAGGCCATTTTTGAGCCGTTTTTCTCTTGGAGAAAGCGATTCAATGCCGTTAAGAGAACGGTGGCGGAAATTTCCTCTGGATCAATGAAGTTCAAGGCTTTAGACATAGCAATGAATACTTCTTTTTCTACTCTGGGGGGAACGTTTTGTTTTTGTAACCACTCCCGGAAAGAATATTTGTCCATTTCTTCGACGTACTTTTGCCCCTGGAGAATAGCAGGTAGTAAACCAATACCAAAACTGATTTTCTCCGGCCAGGTCAGCATATCGTTGTTTCTCAGAATTGCCACCATACCATTGATTGGTGCTGGCAAATCTGGAAAATCGAATCGGCTGTAAGTTCCCGGCGCTTCAGGCTGATTGAAAATCATTGTGTGTTCTTTCCACTGCAATCGATCTTCAATGTTCAATTCTTTGAATAACTGCAACATATTGGGATAGGCCCCAAAAAAAATGTGCAGTCCTGTTTCGTACCAGTCTCCATCAGCGTCTTTCCACGCAGCCACTTTTCCCCCAACTACGTCTCGGCGTTCCAAAACGATGGGTGTGTGACCTAGATCAGTGAGATATTTTGCACAGGAAAGTCCTGCTAGTCCCGCTCCCGCGATTGCTACGCGCATTTAAACCTACTATTCTTCAATATTTCTTAACTGTTTTGTCGTTCTCATTATACGTTGCAATCCTTTACATTTGGCACGGTAGGTCTGATTGCTTCCCAAAAAATTCCCAAAATTTTGCCCTGACTATGTAATTTACCTTCATCTTCGATCCAGAGGTAAACACAAAATTTTTTTACGTGATCAATATTTAGTGTAGTTTAAGACTCATTTTCAATCAGTGTATAGTTTGGCTTAACTGCCCATCATAAATACAAAAATGGGCTTCTTTACTCAGTGTTTATACGTTAGATGTGGATATGTGACAGTAAAGTAAATAGCAAATAAGAATTGTAGTTATAAGCAAAAATAATGGAAATATTAGTAATACCTCAAAACTAGATTTAAAAGTTTAGGATTTACGCATTGACAAGATTCCCCAAATATGTGACGTAAATTTTATCCCTTGTAGGGTGCGTCAGACACGATATTTTGACAAAAAAACAGATTCCCTCTATCTGACGCACCCTACTCAATAAGTTATTCCCAAAGCCGAAAACGACGCAATTTCCTTCATTCATATCATGGTAAATTAGTGAGCGTGCGTAAGTCCTAAAGTTTTATTTATTTAAATCTCCATTACGGTATATGATGATCCCAGACAGTTTAATCATCATTAAATCTGAAAAGGCATAGAAATTATGTAATTCAAAAAAAAATTTGTTCTTTGTTCAATAAAACTCTTTTTTTATTCAACCTGGGGATTATTTCTCTAGGAAGTGTGCATCTATCTGGAGAATAACTAAACTATGATATCAACGGGAATACTATGGGTGACATCCTTTACAGGTGGTGCTTTGATGTTGACGGCAAATTTACCACTGAGTTTAATAGCTGCATTTTCTCCAATCCAACTTCCAGCCAACTTAGTTAAGCCGCAAGCTAAATTTCTGACGATCGCTCAACAACATAAAAATGCTTGGCAAAAAACCTTAATATCAAAAACTGCTTTCACATTTGACTGGATAAATAGGCAATTATCATCCTACAGAAATAAGTCTATCGCTGTACCTTCAATAACCTTGAAGGCAAAAGAAACGCAATTTTGTCCCTCTGTGCCAGAAAATATAGCTGCACAACCTCACTTGAAAAATGTTACTAACTTTTTGCCAGTAGTTACACAAGTTAGTATTCCTAAGGTAGATTTATCACCTTCTACTGTTGTGCGATCGCTCCAAAGTTTCTTTAATGTCATCAGCAATCCAGTTGATCCAAATGGAAGTTATGATTACTCACCAGTATTGATTGTCAAGCAGAATCCATTTAGTTATGAAGTATGGGTTAATAACAGTTTTGTTGCCAGACTACCTGACCGCATTACAGCCAAAGCATTACAAAATCGCTTGCAGCAATTAATCAAATCACCCACTGTACAACCTACAAAATTACAACCGGGCTTAGTGGATAAAACTCCTTCCCTGATGGTAGGCAATCGGTTACTATTTGCAATAGATCAAAACCTTTCTACACAACTTGGTCGCAGCGGTGATATTTTGGCCTTGGAATGGACTAATAATTTGCGAATAGCACTCCAGTCCAAACCGCTGACCTTGGTACAAGGACAAATGGAAATGTATGGATTACAGTCCTCAAGCACAAAACTTTCTGGTATAGCTTCTTGGTACGGTGGCTATTTTCATGGTCGCTTAACCGCAAATGGTGAGATATATAATCAAGATGATTTTACTGTAGCCCATCGGACTCTACCTTTTAATACCTTCTTAAAAGTTACAAATTTAGAAAACAATAAATCCGTGATTGTGCGCGTTAATGATCGTGGTCCGTATATCTTACCCAGAAGCCTGGATTTATCCAGAACAGCGGCTCGTTGTCTCGATAGTGAACATACTGGACTCGTAGCTTATCAGGCTGTGATTTTACAACAAAATGCCCCACCAATGACATTGAAACCATCTCAACCAAAAACTGAAGACATGGCTAATGCGAAAAGTGAGTTATTAGTTTCCAATTTTTAGCTTAAACAGTAGAAGCCTCTCACCTACCCGATAGGGAGGTGATGAGATGAATACAATACGCGCGAGTGAAGAATTGACCGAAGAGCAAAATTGAGCATAGGGAAATCAGCAATGTTGGTCGATGAGGAACGAAGACTTTTTTCGTTTTTCTCCAAATAAGCGTCCTTGTTTCAATCCCACTATGAGCAAGGGTGGGTTACTCCTGCCTCCTAAATTTATCCTTTATTGATATCAAAATAGTTATGTCAATACCCCAATCATCACAAAGCTTTGGTAATCATTTAATTCTGGGTATTTCCGGGACAAGTTTAAATGATGATGATAAACGGGCATTAAATGAACTAAAACCCATTGGTGTCATCTTTTTTGCCAAAAACTTTCTTGACGGTGTCAAATATCCAATTTGGTTAGAACAGTTTAAAGACCTCATTGATGAAGTTTGCCAATATACTGAGCGTGACTCCATATTTACCACGTTAGATCATGAAGGTGGGCGGGTTGTGCGGACACCTTTACCAATTACCCGCTTTCCTCAAGCTTATTTATTGCAGTCTCATGCTTATGAAGTTGCCAAAGCCACAGCACTAGAATTAAAATCTCTGGGAATTAATCTTTCTTGGTCTCCAGTTGCGGATATTTTCTCTAATCCCCAAAACCCGATTATTGGCGCTCGTGCATTTGGAACTACACCGGAAACCGCTAGTCAAGCCGTGCGAGAATATTACCGAGGATTACGGGAAGAAGGAATTTTAGGTTCTGCTAAACACTTTCCTGGACACGGAGACACTAGCACAGATTCCCATTTGGAATTACCAATCTTAAATTTGAGTTTAGAAGATTTGCGAAATCGGGAATTGATGCCTTTTCAAACATTAATTCAGTCACAAATTCCGTTAATTATGACGGCGCATATTTTGTTTCCACAAATTGATCCAGAAGTACCAGCAACTTTATCTAAAATCATTTTGAATGATATTTTACGAAAAGAGTTAGGTTTTCAAGGTGTGATAGTTTCTGATGATTTAGATATGAAAGCTGTATCTGAGATGTTTATGCAATCAGGAACGATTGCGCGGGCTTTTCATGCTGGTTGTGATTTATTTATAGTTTCTCGAAATATCAATTCTTCTTCTTTAGAACGAACATATAAAATAGCTGAAGATTTTTCTGCTAGTTTGAATAATGGTAGTTTAGATGCAGCAGTTGTAGAAACTGCGAGGGAGAGAGT
>NZ_AP018316.1:1144503-1158293 GCF_002368115.1 Dolichospermum compactum NIES-806
CCACGTCCTTCTTCGCCTCTGTGTGCCTAGGTATCCACCATTAGCCCTTATTAGCTTGACCACAATTTTTTCTTGTTTGCTTTCACATCCATTCAATGTCTGTGTCTGCCTGCTATTTCTCTTTCTCTTATGCAGTTTTCAAGGTTCTGGCTGGAATTTCACCCAGCAGTCAAAAACTATAGTCAATAGTTTCAGTTGCTGTTTTTTTCCAAATGTGGAGGTTAGCGGACTCGAACCGCTGACATCCTGCTTGCAAAGCAGGCGCTCTACCAACTGAGCTAAACCCCCAAAAAGAACTCAAAATTTCTAGTCATGCTTCAAAAATATTTAATTTTGACTTTTGACTTTTGATTTTTGACTTCC
Source organism: Dolichospermum compactum NIES-806 (assembly GCF_002368115.1). Lineage (NCBI taxonomy): Bacteria > Bacillati > Cyanobacteriota > Cyanophyceae > Nostocales > Aphanizomenonaceae > Dolichospermum > Dolichospermum compactum. The sequence goes on from NZ_AP018316.1 coordinate 1,144,867, forward strand.
TTCAGGTGGGCCATCCTGGACTCGAACCAGGGACCTCACCCTTATCAGGGGTGCGCTCTAACCACCTGAGCTAATAGCCCTTATCGAACCAAATCATAGTTTGAAAGCTTTACCTCAAGTCTGCGACCGACCTAGGTTAGACCAATTTAGTTTCTATTAGCAATTGACATTGCTTTCGACAATCTAAATGGATTAGGTCTCCCTAAAAGGAGGTGATCCAGCCACACCTTCCGGTACGGCTACCTTGTTACGACTTCACCCCAGTCATCAGTCCTACCTTAGGCATCCCCCTCCAAAAGGTTGGGGTAACGACTTCGGGCGTGACCAACTTCCATGGTGTGACGGGCGGTGTGTACAAGGCCCGGGAACGAATTCACTGCAGTATGCTGACCTGCAATTACTAGCGATTCCTCCTTCACGAAGGCGAGTTGCAGCCTTCGATCTGAACTGAGCTACGGTTTCTGAGATTCGCATCACATCGCTGTGTAGCTGCCCTTTGTCCGTAGCATTGTAGTACGTGTGTAGCCCAAGACGTAAGGGGCATGCTGACTTGACGTCATCCCCACCTTCCTCCGGTTTGTCACCGGCAGTCTCTCTAGAGTGCCCAACTTAATGCTGGCAACTAAAAACGAGGGTTGCGCTCGTTGCGGGACTTAACCCAACATCTCACGACACGAGCTGACGACAGCCATGCACCACCTGTGTTCACGCTCCCTAAGGCACTCCTATATTTCTACAGGATTCGTGACATGTCAAGCCTTGGTAAGGTTCTTCGCGTTGCATCGAATTAAACCACATACTCCACCGCTTGTGCGGGCCCCCGTCAATTCCTTTGAGTTTCACAGTTGCCTGCGTACTCCCCAGGCGGGATACTTAACGCGTTAGCTACGGCACAGCTCGGGTCGATACGAGCTACGCCTAGTATCCATCGTTTACGGCTAGGACTACTGGGGTATCTAATCCCATTCGCTCCCCTAGCTTTCGTCCCTCAGTGTCAGTTTTGGCCTAGCAGAGCGCCTTCGCCACCGGTGTTCTTCCTGATATCTACGCATTTCACCGCTACACCAGGAATTCCCTCTGCCCCGACCATACTCTAGCTTTGTAGTTTCCACTGCTCTTATCACGTTGAGCGTGACTCTTTAACAGCAGACTTACTATGCCACCTGCGGACCCTTTACGCCCAATCATTCCGGATAACGCTTGCATCCTCCGTATTACCGCGGCTGCTGGCACGGAGTTAGCCGATGCTTATTCCTCAGGTACCGTCATTCTGTTCTTCCCTGAGAAAAGAGGTTTACAACCCAAGAGCCTTCCTCCCTCACGCGGTATTGCTCCGTCAGGCTTTCGCCCATTGCGGAAAATTCCCCACTGCTGCCTCCCGTAGGAGTCTGGGCCGTGTCTCAGTCCCAGTGTGGCTGATCATCCTCTCAGACCAGCTACTGATCGTCGCCTTGGTAGGCTCTTACCCCACCAACTAGCTAATCAGACGCAAGCTCTTCTTCAGGCAGCAAGCCTTTCACCTCTCGGCACATCCGGTATTAGCCACCGTTTCCAGTGGTTGTCCCCGACCTGAAGGTAGATTCTTACGCGTTACTCACCCGTCCGCCACTATCTCCGAAAAGACCGTTCGACTTGCATGTGTTAAGCATACCGCCAGCGTTCATCCTGAGCCAGGATCAAACTCTCCATTTTGGTTCGTCTGTTATAAGCTCTTTCTTAACCGTTTTTACAACCACGGTCAGGTTATTCTATTTTTCTGACGCAGGGTACTTGTTATATTCTGGCTTTCAAACTATAATATTTTCAAGGTTCGGTGCGCTTTTCGGCGGGGCGTTTGTTCCGCTTCGCTTCAGGCACTTATTTAATATATCGAACTTGCTTTGCTTTGTCAACTACTTTTTTAAACTATTTTTGGATTTGTTTTTTGTTTTATCTAAAATCCTTGTGAGATAAGGGTTGTGAGCGTTAAAATTCCTGGAATTTCCTGTCTGTTATTGGTGTTTTTGATTTAGCTGGGTTTGTGGAGTTCCACTTCTGGGATTTTTTGAGTCATTAGAGAAAGAAAGACAATTATTGATAGTGTTGAGTGGATATAGATATTAAAGATGATATGAAGAGTTCAGTGGCTGTACTACCGCCGTTTTTGGTGTTGGATCAATTGTTGCAAAGTTGGTTGTTGGAAGATATTGGTAGGGGTGATCGCACTACTCAATCTCTATTGTCCCACAATCCTACTAGAGGAGAAGCGAAATGGATAGCGAAAGCACCGGGGATAATTGCGGGTTTACCGGTTGCGGCTAGGGTGTTTCAGCTTTTGAATCATCAAGTTGATTTTGTCAATGTCACCGCTGAGGGGGCAAAATGTGAACCAGGACAGGTGGTAGCCGAAATTAATGGTTTATTGGATACGCTGTTAATGGGGGAAAGGGTGGCGCTTAATTTGGTGATGCGGTTAAGTGGAATTGCCAGTTTGACTAGTATATATGTGGAAAAAATTGCTGATTTACCTGCTCAGTTGGTAGATACGCGCAAAACCACACCAGGATTGAGAATTTTGGAAAAGTACGCTACTGCTTTAGGAGGGGCGATGAATCACCGTATGGGTTTAGATGATGCGGTGATGATTAAGGATAATCATATTGTTGCGGCTGGGGGAATTGGGGAAGCTATTACCCGCATTCGTTCTCACGTTCCGTATCCTCTAACAATTGAGGTGGAAACGGAAAATTTAGCACAAGTGAGGGAAGCTTTACAGTACAAAGCAGATATTATTATGTTGGATAATATGCCTTTGTCTATAATGAGTGAGGCTGTATTATTGATTCGTGATGAAGATAATCGGGTGAAAATTGAGGCTTCGGGAAATGTGACTTTGGAGACTGTTCGCGCTGTGGCGGAAACTGGAGTTGATTATATTTCTACTAGTGCGCCCATTACTCAGTCTAAATGGTTGGATTTGAGTATGAGGATGGTTTAATAATTTCTGAATCAGGATATCCAGGATTGAAGGATTAACAGGATGAAGACTGGAGATTTTATCACCAATTACTAGGCTCAACTAGATGATTAGCAACTTAAGTTAATAGAGGAACTGAGAAATTCTTTCTACAGCAGTTTCTAATAGTTCTGCTTTCTGCACTAATGCAAAGCGAACGTATCCTTCACCAAATTTGCCAAAACCGACTCCTGGGGAAGCCGCTACACCTGTCTGTTTAACTAGTTCGGTGCAGAATTCTATGGAATTATGACTCCATTGGGTGGGTAATTTTGCCCAAATGTACATTGTGGCTTCTGGGGTGGAAACGTTCCAGCCAATGCTGTGTAAAGCTTTGATGAAGGTGTCCCGGCGCTGACGAAATGTATTAACTGCAAGTTTTACACCATCTTGTGGTCCGGTGAGGGCGGCGATCGCTCCGTTCAAAATTCCTATATATTGGTTAAAATCAACGGTGGCTTTGATTTGCTTGAGGGCTTGAATTAATTGCGGATTCCCAATTGCGTAACCAATGCGGAAGCCACCCATATTATAAGACTTAGAAAGGGTGAAGAATTCAATCGAGACGCTTTTTTCGGGGTCAGCTTGCAATATTGAGGGAACAAGGGATTTTAGATTTTGGGTTTCTTCTGTGAAGACTAAATCTACGTAGGGGAAGTCGTGAACAAGAACTATATTATGTTGTTGACAAAAAGCTACTGCTTCTTGAAAGAAGAATAATGGGGCGATCGCACTGGTAGGATTATGAGGATAGCTTAAGACCATTAACCGCGACTGGGCTAAAATGGTGACGGGAATATCACTAAAAACTGGTAAAAAATTATTTTCTGCTTTTATTGGCATGGGGTAAATTTGACCACCAGCCAAGTATACTCCCCCGGCATGGGAAGGATAACCAGGATCTAATAATAGAGCAAAATCGCCGGGATTAAGCACGGCTAAAGGTAAATGGGCTGTTCCTTCTTGAGAACCAATTAGGGGTAAAACTTCGGTTTCCGGGTCAACTGGGATACCGAATTTTTGCTCATACCATTGGGCTGCGGCTTGACGGAAACCTTGAGTACCACGAAATAATAAGTAGCCATGAGTGCTAGGATCATGGAGAGATTGGGCGATCGCTTCTATGACATGATTCTCGGCTGGTAAATCTGATGAACCCAAAGATAAATCAATTAATTCTCTTCCAGCAGCCAAAGCAATGGACTTGGCTGTGTCCATATCGGCAAATACGTTAGATTTTAAGGGTTGTAAGCGGTTAGCAAATTGCATTGTAATTATTATTCATTGGTCATTAGTCATGAGTGAGTGATCATAAACTATGGAGTTTTGATCACTAATCGGTAACTAATTATTATTTAAATGCTGATCTAAAAGACTGAGTAATTTCTCTTTACCAATTACTCCCTCGACAGATTCTAATAGTTCTTTTCCTCTTACCAATCTCAGAGCGGGAAGACCTTCTACCTGATATTGCTTGATAGCGACTGGATTAGGGTCAGCTTCCATTTTAACAATTTTTAGGCGATCGCTGTAAGTTGCCGCAGCCAAGTTAATCACTGGTGACATCAATTGACAAGGACCACACCAGGAAGCCCAGAAATAAACTAATACAGGCTGCTCGGCTGTTAACACTTCCGTTTCAAACTCAGCATCAGTGATAGTGATTACACCCTTGTTCATTATAGTCTCCATAAAGTAGTATAAATTTGCTTTTCCGAATGAAAGTATGAATTTGTCTCTCGCAGAGGCACAGAGGCGCAAAGAGTAAGAGTTCGAGAAATGGAATTTTTGATTTTCATACCGCCATTATGCAACGGACATAAATTAATCAAGTTCATTTACAAAATATTTTATCCCAATCTAAGAGTCAGTTGTTATACGATTTTGGATTTTAGATTGTAAAAGATTTACTAATAAACTTTTCGTCTTTGAAAATGAAGTAAAATCCCACAACCAAGATGTGTGGGATTAACTGAATTGAATTATCTGCAAAAACTACAGATTATCCAATTGTTTGCGTAAAGCCTCCAATTCAGCATCAACTGGTTCAGCCTGTTTAGCTGTGCTGGTTGCTTGTGCTGGAGTTGCGGGTCTGGGTTGTTCTGGAGTGAGTAGTTTGGGGGGTTCTGGTGCAGGTGCTAGGGATGCTTTCAAAGCAGCTAATTCATCATCAACATCACTACCAGATTCCAAACGAGCAAATTGGTGATCTAAATCTGCACTTACTAACTCGGATACAGCCTGAGATTTAGCTTCTTCCATTAATACTTTTTCTTCCATGCGCTCAAAAGCGGACATGGCACTGCTGGTACTCATTCCGCTCACCATATTTCCCAATTGTTCTTGGGCTTTGGCTGCGGTAATTCGGGCTTTGAGCATTTCTTTCTTGGTTTTGGCTTCAGAAATTTTGCTCTCTAACTGGATTAAATTCTTTTTCAGACCTTCTACCTGAGCAGTTTGCTGATCTAGACTAGTTTTTAAAGCCGTAGCGGTATCAGTATAAGTTTTCTTGCGCTCTAATGCTTGACGGGCTAGGTTTTCATCACCTTTTTGCAGGGCTAGTTGGGCGTTGCGTTGCCACTTATTAATTTCGTTTTGTCCTTCATTATACTGTTTTTCTGTCCGTTTTTGGGCTGCTATGGCTTGAGCTACGCCTTGACGCAACTTCACCATATCCTCCTGCATTTCTAATAAAGCTTGTTCCAGCATTTTTTCTGGATCTTCGGCTTTACTGACTAAATCGTTTAAGTTAGCACCAACTACTCGTTTAAGGCGATCAAATAATCCCATAAATTTATTTTTCCTTTAGAGGTTTACGCTCTTGGTTAGATAGTTAGCTTTTCTACTATATTAATAGCTACCTATGCCAATGTAGTCTTTCCAGTCTGGATTACTATCTTTTCTTTTTTTCTATTCTGAATCATGAACCTATTAATTATCTATATTAACCAGGGAAAGTTATGGTTTGGGTGTTTTGGGTAAATTATGATCTGGCTGGGGATTTTCTCCTTGATTTAGGATATGAGTTTTCATTGCTGCCAGTTCTGTATCAATCTCATGATGAGAATCTAAGGATGCAAATCTTTTTTCTAGATCATCACCACCCAGTGTAATAGCAACTTCTGATTGTGCTTCTATCTGTAAAACTTTTTCCTCCATTCGTTCTAATGCACCTAAGCTAGATGTGGCAGAAGCTCCAGTTAACATTTCTTGGAGCCTATAGGAAGCTTCGGCGGAACGAGCGCGAGCGATATACATATCTTTTTTGGTTTTTACCTCAGCCAGTTTTAATTCCAAAGTCCGCATATCTTGCTTCAATTTGGCGACTATATCTTTTTGCTGTTGAATTTGACTGGTTAAGGTTGTAGCGGTTTCTTCGTAAAATTTGCGTTTGGTGAGAGCTTCCCGTGCTAGAGATTCATTGCCTTGCTGGAGGGCTAATTGGGCGCGACGATACCATTCTGCGGCTTGGGATTCTCCTGCGGCTGCTTGACGTTCTGTGCGCTTTTGGGTGGCGATCGCTTGAGCTACCCCTTGACGCAATTGTACCAAATTCTCCTGCATTTCCATGAAAGCTGTTTCCAGAATCTTTTCTGGATCTTCTGCATTGCTAACCAGACTATTAAAATTAGCGCGAATCACCCGCAGAATACGGTTAATAACTTCCATGTTGGCTCTACCTTGACTATTTACTGGACTTTGAGGACTGCTATATTGCTATCATAGTAAGAAATCAGTATGAATTAGCCTCACGCAAAGGCGCAAAGACGCAAAGATAAGAGTTTTTGGAGTTAAATTCAGTAAATTTTATTCAGTTTTTAACTATGGCTGTTGTAATCGTCCTTTAATGCCTTTTGCTTCTAATTGCTGCAATCTGCGCTTAATCTCATCCTTGGTTTTCAAAGCCCCCAAATAAATAAACTTTTTATTTGGTGATAAATAAGCATCAGGAACGACTTGCTTGGCGGCTGTTAAAGCTTTGTCGCCTTGATTATCGGCGATAATATAATAGTACCCATTAGCTGATGGTTTGGCATCTTCTGGTAGGGGTAATGAAGTAGCCGTAGGCTTTGGTAAAGGTGTGGATTTAGAGAGGATATTAGGTAAGGGGGAAAGTTTCGGTAATGGAGAGATAGGAGTTATGGAAGGTTGAATAACTAGAGGAGTGGGGATGATTTGGGGAGTCGGTTTAACCTTTGGTGTTAAATCTACGACATCTTTAGGATCTCTGACTTGTCGAAATTCTTGGTTAGCTAAATTAGGATATTTGGCTATGGGGTTGATTTTTGATGTGGTCGTTAGTTGAGAACTATTTTCTATAATTTCTGTGTTTTCTGTATTTTCCGCAGTCTTTGATGAATTATTGTCTCGTAAGTTAGTGAAATTCAATTTAGGTAAATTTTTGGGATTGAAGACGACATAACCTAAAGTCAAACTTGCCAATAATAGCAACAGCATTGAACCAATACCTAAAGGTGATAAGACACTATCACGGGATTTAGGAGAATTAGGAGTTTGATTTTGTGGTGCAACGGCTGTCAAACTCCGTAACAGTGCCTCACTAGATTCTAAATAATCATTTGGTTGTTGAGGAGGATCATTTGTGGTGAGGAGGGTTTGGTTGTCAGAGGAGGGAATTTTGGTGGAAACTATACTGCTAGTTGATTTTTCTAGGTTTGGAGGAGTGGGGGTTTCTTCTATGCCTGAGTTAGCAAACTCCTGGGGAAAATTAATGGTTTCAGTCTCATTCGTCAAGAATGAATTTTCTGAGGGAATGGCTACGGGAGGAACTACTGGTAGTTGAATCTCCTTCGACAAGGCTGTTGTTTGATAATTAGTGTAACTTTCTACATTTCTTGATGTTTGTGATTTGGTGTTTTTGCGGGTGCGTCTATATCTGGTTAATTCTTGATCTAATTGTATTTCTAAACTAGCCAGTGCGGTAGTTAGGGTAGGGTTTAAGCCGCGTGTTTGCGGGGATTTGGTTGAATCTATCAAAGGATTTTGATTCATTGTTTAAGATGGAGTCAGGGTAGATGATTAAATGAATTTTCAATATACTAGCGAAAGTTGATTGTAAGTATTCAGCTATTTTATGGTAAAACTATTAACACAATATGTCTTTTAAGTCAATTGATCAGGTTTTAGGGAATATTCAACGTTCACCACAATGGCAAGAACAGGTATTGCTGCGGTTACTGAAGTGTTGGGGAGAAGTTGTGGGGACTACTGTTGCGGTGCAAACTCGTCCTTTGTCTATTCAGCGTGATGTTTTGTGGGTGGCAACTTCTAGTGCCGCTTGGGCGCAAAATTTGACATTTGGCAGGAAGACCATCTTGGTAAAGTTAAATGACAAGCTATCTACGTCTTTGGTAGATATTCGCTTTTCTACAGCCGAGTGGAAAAATTCATCAATAACGGGAACAGAAGCCACTGTTTCAGCATCAGAACATCCTAGTTATGTGGCTGATGATCTGATTGGTGATAGGTTGGTTAAACCCAGTATTGACAATGCTTTGGGTGCTTTTGAGAATTGGGCTAAAATGATGCAAGAGCGATCGCATCATCTCCCCTTGTGTCCCCAATGTCAATGTCCCACTCCACCGGGTGAACTTGAACGCTGGGACGTTTGTTCTCTCTGCTGCTCTAAGCAGTTATAGCAGGAGTCACCGAGTCACCGAGTCAGGAATTAAGAGTCTCTTACCATAAGGCTTTTACTGTAGATTCTGTATCTCATTCAAGTACATACCGCTATAGGATAAATAATTAGCTATTGACTGAAAATGTTGAACTCTTGTGAATCATTAAGTAAATTAAATGCTAAAAACTGATTTTAACTCTATCTAAAGTAACGTTTTTACAAACCAAGGAAATCCAAAATTAATATTTTAATCTTGATCCCCAATAAGTTTTAGATGAAAATAAATATGTAGGCACTCTAACAATCATTTACAAATATGACAAGAATCTAAAGACATTCTAAAGTCCATTGACAACTAATAATAGCTAGAACCCATATCCAATCATGACTTTTTGCCCTTTTTGCCTATTTTGATCAAGAAGCAAGATATATAAGTGTGATAAGTAGTCCTGAATGGTACTGAAGATGAAGGCACATGAAACTAATTAAGCGTTTAACATCTACCTGTCGTTATTGTCGTTATTACCAGCCACAAGGTCGTCGTGGTGGTATGTGTGAAAAATTGAGCGCACCGGTCCAAGGGGTCTGGAAAGCCTGTCCTTTGGTCATGGCCGCTTTTGCACCTGCTTGGGAAACTTTAGAAGATGCTTGGAGTTTACCAGTAGCCAAACCTGTTTGTGGTGCTGCTCAAACTCTCCCGACCGATTTGGATCATGTTACAGTAGCCTCTGTCGAAGATATTCCTACTTCCGCTACACAAGAAGTAAAAAATCAAAGCGTACTGATTTAACTATCCATGATTACGGTCATCAATTTTCTGTCCACCCTAATAAAATTAGACTGGCAATTTGTCAGTGTTTCCAATTTTGACATCTTTAGAAATCGCACCTTCCACAACAGGTGCGATTTTTGTATGTAGCAGGAGGTAGGGCGCAGGGTCTGCACCCAGTCAGGATTCAGAAGAACAAAGAAGGAGTAAAACACATCAAATCAATTTAAGGCAACCAGGGAAAATCCCGGAAGTTAGGGGGACGTTTTTCCAAAAAGGCTTGTTTTCCTTCTGCTCCTTCTTCTGTCATGTAATAAAGTAGAGTAGCGTTACCAGACAATTCTTGTAAACCAGCTTGTCCGTCACAGTCAGCGTTAAATGCTGATTTCAGACAACGAATAGCTATGGGACTTTTTTCTAATACTTCTTGCGCCCATTGTACGCCTTCTGCTTCTAGTTTTTCTACAGGGACAACAGTATTAACCAAGCCCATTTCTAATGCTTGTTGGGCGTTATATTGACGACAAAGAAACCATATTTCCCTGGCTTTTTTTTGTCCTACTATTCTGGCTAAATAACTAGCACCAAAACCACCATCAAAACTCCCCACTTTGGGTCCTGTTTGCCCAAAAATGGCATTATCAGCCGCAATAGTTAAATCACAAATTAAATGGAGAACATGACCCCCGCCGATAGCATAACCCGCGACTAGGGCAATTACTACTTTCGGCATGGAACGAATGAGACGTTGCAAGTCTAAGACGTTTAACCGAGGGATTCCGGTTTCATCTACATAACCTGCTTGTCCACGTACACTTTGATCACCACCTGAACAAAAGGCATATTTTCCATCTGTATGAGGTCCTGAACCTGTAAATAGGACTACTCCAATAGTAGTATCTTCTTTAGCATCCCAAAAGGCTTCGTATAGTTCAAAGACGGTTTTAGGACGGAATGCGTTACGTTTGTGGGGACGGTTAATGGTGATTTTAGCGATACCGTCGGTTTTTTGGTAGATAATGTCTTCGTAGATTTTGACGGTCTTCCAGTCGGTTTCTATCATGGATAATCTGTGATTTGTGTTTGAGAATTTTATCGCGGATATGGAAGTATTTTTCTTACCGATATTTTCGTTTTTTTCTGATACTTAGAAGGAATTGCGCCCCCTACTTCTTGACAATGGGGTTTAAAATTGATTGGTGCAAATACTTTACGCTGGAGTTGGAAATGACTATTGCCAGTATTCCACAGATAAAACCTTTAACAGACACAGAATTGCAACAGATTAACGCTTATTGGCGTGCTGCTAACTATCTGTCTGTTGGACAAATTTACCTTCTTGACAATCCCTTACTAAGAGAACCACTTAAACAAGAACACGTCAAACCTCGACTCTTAGGACATTGGGGAACTACTCCAGGGCTAAACTTAATTTATGCCCACTTTAACAGAGTTATTAAAAAATACGACCTCAATGCAATTTACATAGCTGGACCCGGACATGGTGGACCCGGACTTGTTGCCAATACCTACTTGGAAGGAACATATAGCGAATATTACCCCAACATCTCCCAAGATGAAGAGGGAATGCAAAAACTATTTAAGCAATTTTCCTTTCCTGGTGGTATTCCCAGCCACGTCGCCCCAGAAACCCCTGGTTCTATCCATGAAGGGGGAGAATTAGGTTATGCTTTAGTTCACGCTTACGGGGCGGTATTTGATAACCCTGATTTGATAGTTGCGGCGGTTGTCGGTGACGGAGAAGCGGAAACTGGGCCTTTGGCTACAAGCTGGCATTCTAACAAATTTATTAACCCGGTTACTGATGGTGCGGTTTTACCAATTCTGCATTTGAATGGATACAAAATTGCTAACCCCACAGTATTAGCACGGATACCTCATGAGGAGTTAGAAAGCCTGTTTATCGGCTATGGCTATAAACCTTACTTCGTTGAAGGTTCTGACCCTGCGGAAGTTCACCAAAAAATGGCGGCAGTATTAGATACAATTATTCCTGAGATTCAAAGTATCCAAAGAGAAGCACGGATACATGGTTTCAAAGAAAGACCGCAATGGCCAATGATTGTTTTACGCACTCCTAAAGGTTGGACTGGACCCAAGGAAGTGGACGGGAAGAAAACAGAGGATTATTGGCGATCGCACCAAGTCCCTTTTAGTGATATAGCTGGTAAACCGGAACATCTGCAATTGCTAGAAGATTGGCTAAAAAGTTACAAACCCGAAGAACTGTTTAATGAAAACGGTCAACTGCTTCCCGAACTCGCAGAACTAGCCCCCAAAGGTCAACGTCGCATGGGAGACAATCCCCACGCAAATGGGGGAATTTTGCTGCGTGATTTGAAAATGCCTGATTTTAGCAACTATGCTGTAGAAGTAGCGAAACCAGGGACAGTTAACGCCGAAGCTACCAAGGTAACGGGTAAGTTTCTGCGTGACATTATGAAACTGAACGACGAAAGCCGCAACTTTCGCGTTTTTGGTCCCGACGAAACCGCCTCAAATCGCATAGATCCTATCCTTGAAGTGACAAATCGGGCCTGGGATGCGGAAATTCTCCCGGAAGATGACCATTTATCACCCGACGGTCGAGTAATGGAAATCCTCAGCGAAACCAATTGTCAAGGATGGTTAGAAGGCTATTTATTAACAGGTCGTCATGGTTTCTTCTCCTGTTATGAAGCTTTTATTCACATCATTGATTCGATGTTCAACCAACACGCCAAATGGTTGAAAACGACTCGTCATATTACTTGGAGAAGACCAATTGCATCTTTAAATTATCTTCTCACTTCCCACGTTTGGCGACAAGATCATAACGGGTTCTCTCACCAAGATCCTGGTTTTATTGATCATGTAATTAACAAAAAAGCCGAAATCATTCGTGTTTATCTGCCACCTGATGCTAATACTTTGCTGTCAGTAACCGACCATTGTTTAAGAAGTCGGAATTATGTCAATGTGATTGTTGCCGGTAAACAACCAGCCTTACAATATTTAGACATGGATTCGGCAATTAAGCATTGTACTAAAGGTTTAGGGATTTGGGAATGGGCTAGTAATGACCAAGACAGTGAAACTGATGTAGTTATGGCTTGCGCTGGAGATGTTCCGACTTTGGAAACTTTAGCGGCTGTGGATATTTTAAGACAACATTTCCCAGATTTAAAAGTGCGAGTTGTGAATGTGGTGGATTTGATGACACTACAGCCACAAAGTGAACATCCTCACGGTTTAAGTAATAAGGATTTCGATACAATTTTCACAACTGATAAACCTGTGATTTTTGCATTTCATGGTTATCCTTGGTTAATTCATCGTCTCACCTATCGGCATACAAATCACAACAATATTCATGTGCGTGGTTATAAAGAAGAGGGAACAACAACCACACCTTTTGATATGGTGGTGATGAATGATTTAGATAGATTTCACTTGGTTATGGATGTCATTGACCGTGTACCAAAATTAGGTTCTAAAGCAGCTTATGTAAAACAACAATTACAAGATAAGTTGATTGAACACAAGCAATATATCCAGAAACATGGTGAAGATATGCCAGAAATTCAGGATTGGACTTGGCCATATTAATAATTAAGTCATTCTGGGTTGAGTGAAATACAAAACCCCACCCCCAACCCCCTCCCCGCAAGCGAGGAGGGGGCTATGACTGTATATCATGCAAGTGCATACCGCTATAATATTAGGAGTTCTCAGAGAAAATACTCAATAATGAAAGCAGAAAATAACAGCTAAACTCCCATTATTAGGTTGCTGCACTCACTAAAGATACAATATATTGATTTAAACTTACTCCTTCTCTTTCCGCAGTTTCAGATAATCGCCGATGTAACGATTTAGGCATTCGTAACATTAACTTACCACTATAACTATCATCTGTACTGGGTAAAGGAATATTATCACCTGCTTCATAAGCCGTTTCTATCCACAATTCTCGCGCTTCATTAATATTAGGACTTACGCAAGTGTCACACTAAAAATCT
>NZ_AP018316.1:1158524-1207051 GCF_002368115.1 Dolichospermum compactum NIES-806
GCATAAATCCTGCAAATAAACAGATTTTTGATATCTGACGCACCTTACCAATGTGCCAGTTGCGTAAGTCCTGTAAGCTTAGAACTTGAACAAATAAATAATTTAACTAACGGTATTCTCAAAGAATTTACAATTGAAAATTTATTAAGTTATTTAATTAAATTAGGTCAAAATGTAGAAATCATGGTAACAAATCAACAGGAAGATAAATCTCAACCAAAAATTAATGTTGTCTATCAAAAAATTGCTTAATGCTAGTTTATATAATACTGATAAATATTGGTCAGCAGTCATTACCTATCGTAGTGATAAAATAAGAATTATTTCTGTTCGTCGTTCTCATACTGAAGAGGTTAATATTTATGAAAGCTGAAGAATTTGATACTAAGTTTGACAATGGTGAAGATATTACTGAGTTTTTAGACTTATCTCAAGTACATCATTCAGGGTATACACAAAAAAGAGTTAATATTGATTTTCCTGTTTGGATGATAGAAGCCTTAGAACAGGAAGCAAAACGTTTAGGTGTTACTTCTGATTCTATTATTAAATTGTGGCTGGCTGAACGTCTGGATAAAAAAGTGATTACCAATTAGTTATAGTAGAAGCAGACGTTTATTTAGTAAATTTCCAACTTGAGGTAATCAATATGACACAGGAATTAATAGACCTCAGAAATAGTATTTTAGAACAACGTTACAGCGATGCTTTAGCTATTGTTGATGAATTAGAGGGGATGAGTAAACAAGCTATTTTACGGAATATTCAAGCATTTTTGAGAATTTTGTTAATTCATTTGATTAAAAACCAAATAGAAGCCCGATTAACTAATTCTTGGGTTGCTTCTATTCGCAATTCATTGATAGAAATTAAAAAAATAAATCTCAAAGAAAATAAAAAATCCTATTATATCAATCAAAATGAATGGGATGGTTGGTTAGAAGATGAAATTGAATTAGCAATAGCTGACGCTAGTTTAGAAGTAATGAATGGAAAATTTAAGCGTCAGCAACTTTCCCAAATGTTAAACAAACCACAATTAATATTAACTGCAACCGAGTTAATTAACTTCACCTATAATTATCAAATTAGAGAATTACCAGATATTATTGATGATTATTTAGGTAATTTATCTGGTGGTGAAGATTGGAAGTTAGGGAAAAGGTAATCAATATGACACAAGAACTAATAGACCTCAGAAACAGTATTCTAGAACAACGTTACACCGACGCTTTGGCTATTGTTGATGAATTAGAGGGGATGAGTAAACAAGCAATTTTACGAAATATTGAATCATTTTTGTTGAGATTGATGATTCATTTGATTAAAAATCAAGTGGAACAGCGGTTAACTAATTCTTGGGCTGCATCAATTGAAAGTTCAATTTTAGAAATTAAGAAATTGAATTTAAAAGATAATAAAAAATCTTACTATCTGAATATTGATGAATGGGTAGAAATCTTAGAAGATGCTATAGAGTTAGCAATTCGTCCTGCAAGTTTAGAAATAATGAATGGAAAATTTCAAAGACAACAAATTTCTCAAATGTTAAATAAACCACAATTAATATTAACTGCAACTGAGTTAATTAACTTGACCTATAATTATCAAATTAGAGAATTGCCAGATATTATTGATGATTATTTAGGTAATTTATCTGGTGGTGAAGATTGGAAGTTAGGGAAAAGGTAATCAATATGACACAAGAACTAATAGACCTCAGAAACAGTATTCTAGAACAACGTTACACCGACGCTTTGGCTATTGTTGATGAATTAGAGGGGATGAGTAAACAAGCGATTTTACGAAATATTCAAGCATTTTTGAGAATTTTGTTAATTCATTTAGTTAAAAACCAAATAGAAACCCGATTAACTAATTCTTGGGTTGCTTCTATTCGTAATTCATTGATAGAAATTAAAAAAATAAATCTCAAAGAAAATAAGAAATCCTATTATATCAACCAGGATGAATGGGATAGTTGGTTAGAAGATGAAATTGAATTAGCCATAGCTGACGCTAGTTTAGAAGTTTTGAATGGGATTTATAATGAATTTCAATTAGCGGAAATGGTTAATAAAAATGAGGTAATCTCTATCGCTAGGAAATTTTTGGAATTGACTCATTTACATTCTGTGAAAGAGTTACCAAAAACTATTGCTGAACTGTTAATACAGTTACCCGGTGGTGAAGATTGGAAATTAGGGAAAAGGTAATTAATATGACTCAAGAATTAATAGACCTGAGAAATAGTATTGTAGAACAACGTTACACTGATGCTTTAGCTATTGTTGATGAATTAGAGGGGATGAGTAAAAAAGCCATATTACGACAAATTAAATTTTTTTTGAAAGTTTTGTTAATTCATTTAATTAAAAATTAAATTGAGAAAAGATTAACAAATTCTTGGGTTGCTTCTATTCGGAATTCATTAATAGAAATTCAAGATATTAACCTCAAAGAAAATAAAAAATTCTATTATATCAATCAAGATGAATGGGATAGTTGGTTAGAAGATGAAATTGAATTAGCCATAGCTGACGCTAGTTTAGAAGTAATGAATGGAAAATTTAAGCGTCAGCAACTTTCCCAAATGTTAAACAAACCACAATTAATATTAACTGCAACCGAGTTAATTAACTTCACCTATAATTATCAAGTTAGAGAATTACCAGATATTATTGATGATTATTTAGGTAATTTAACTGGTGGTGAAGATTGGAAATTAGGTAAGAAGTGAGATATTGATACAGATACATAAATATTTAAACTCAGTAGCCAATGATCACAAGTAATCAACGAACAATAACTAAACCTTAAAATATGCCAGTTAAATTAACTTTATGCCTTTTGTGACTGTAAGAATCAGCTAAGTCAGACTAGAATTAACCGGGCCAGTTAACCTTTGCTGAAATTCCCAACACAGGAGGTTTAATTTTGACGAAGTTGAAAATTGGTATTAATGGATTCGGTCGAATTGGTAGACTTGTGTTACGTGCCGGTCTTACTAATCCCAACATTGAATTTGTAGGAATTAATGATTTAGTTCCCCCCGATAACCTTGCTTATCTTCTCAAGTACGACTCTACACACGGGAGACTGAAAAGCAAAATTGAAGCTAGAGAAGACGGTATTGTAATTGACGGTCATTTTGTCCCTTGTGTGTCCATGCGAAATCCCGCAGAACTACCTTGGGGTAAATTGGGAGTAGATTATGTTGTTGAATCTACAGGACTGTTCACAGATTACGCTGGGGCTGAAAATCACCTGAAAGCAGGTGCAAAGCGAGTTGTGATTTCTGCACCAACAAAAGAACCAGAGAAAGTAAAAACAATGGTCATGGGTGTAAATCATCACCTATTTGACCCAGCAAAAGACTTGATTGTCTCCAATGCAAGTTGTACTACAAATTGTTTAGCCCCCATTGCTAAAGTCATTAATGATAACTTCGGTTTAGCCGAAGGGTTAATGACCACAGTTCACGCTACAACAGCTACTCAGCCCACGGTAGATGGTCCCAGTCGCAAAGATTGGCGCGGTGGACGAGGTGCGGGACAAAATATAATTCCCTCCGCTACAGGGGCGGCTAAAGCGGTGGCTTTGGTATTACCAGAATTGAAAGGTAAATTAACAGGAATGGCTTTGAGAGTTCCCACTCCTGATGTCTCCGTAGTTGATTTAACTTTCAAAACTACAAAATCTACTACTTACAAAGAAATCTGTGCAGCCATGAAAAAAGCTGCTGAAGGTAATTTGGCAGGTGTGTTAGGTTACACCGATGAAGAAGTCGTATCTACAGATTTTCAAGGTGATTCCCACTCTAGCATCTTCGACGCAGGGGCAGGAATTGAACTCAATGCCAATTTCTTCAAAGTTGTCTCCTGGTATGACAACGAATGGGGTTACTCCAACCGCGTCATTGATTTGATGTTGTCAATGGCCAAAAAAGAAGGATTGATTTAGAGAATGAGTAATGGAATCGGTCAGGACTTACGCAAAATATCTCTCGAATCCTCATTTCTCCGTGACCTCTGTGCCTCTGTGGTTCGTTATTCCATGAATTTTGCGTAAGTTCTATCAGTAATACAGGGCTTAACGGGGTGTGCTACTTTACCGTTACTCCTTACATACTTATGCGTCGCACAAAAATTGTTTGTACTATAGGACCTGCTACATCTTCACCTGAGAAATTAGAAGCTTTGGTGCGGGCGGGAATGAATATGGCGCGGTTAAATTTCTCTCATGGTGCTTATGAGGCTCATGCCCAGGTTTTTCATCATCTGCGGCAGATTAGCAAGGATTTACACAAGCCCATTGCAATTATGCAAGATTTGTGTGGACCAAAGATTCGGTTGGGGAAATTACCACCGGAAGGGCTAATGTTAGAAGCTGGGACTGAGGTGACATTTCTCCTACAGGAGAAGGGGGAAAATATTGATGAGTTACCCTTGCCTCTACCCACTCTATTCGCCATGATGCGATGTGGTGAACCGATTTTAATTAATGATGGTCGGGTGAAATTAACTGTTACCAGTCGTGACGCTGATAGAATTCGCGCTCAGGTGAATATTGGCGGTTTGATTTCTTCTCATAAAGGTGTGAATTTACCCGCAACTCCTTTACCTGTAAGTTCAATTACAGAAAAAGATTTAGCGGATTTACGATTTGGGATACAATTAGGAGTAGACTGGGTTGCGGTGTCCTTTGTGCGATCGCCCCAAGACCTAGAACCCGCACGCCGCATGATTGAAGGCGCTGGCTCAAAAATTCGCCTCATTGCCAAAATCGAACGGGCGGAAGCTGTAACCAACTTAGATGCTATCCTGGAAGCTGCGGACGGAATTATGATTGCCCGTGGCGATTTAGGGGTGGAAGTACCAATTTATGAAGTCCCCCTGATTCAAAAAGAAATTGCTCGTCGTTGTAATCAAGCTGGTAAACCAGTAATTACAGCTACCCAAATGTTAGAGTCCATGATTAGCTCCCCCGACCCGACTCGCGCTGAAGCTACGGACGTGGCTAACTCGATTTTCGATGGCACAGATGCAGTTATGTTGTCTGGAGAAACGGCAATGGGTGACTATCCGATTGCGGCTGTCCAAATCATGCACAATATCGCCTTACAAACAGAAACAGCACTCCAAGAGGGAAATAGACATTCTTGGATTCCTGAAGCTGGTAGTCTCTCTGTCACAGAATCAGTATCTCAATCTGTCTGTCGCATTGCCTATGAAATCGGTGCTAAAGCAATTCTCTGTAATACTACATCAGGAAGTACAGCCAAACTCGTTTCTAAATATCGTCCCAGCACACCAATTATCGCTCTTACTTCCGACTGTACTGCCTACCGTCAATTAGCTTTATCTTGGGGTGTAGAACCGCTACTGATTCAACCTGTTCACAATGCTGAAGAAATGTTTGTGAATGTGGTAGACACCGTTGTAGATAGTGGTTTAGTTCAGGAAGGAGACAAGGTGGTGAT
The DNA here is from genome assembly GCF_002368115.1 of Dolichospermum compactum NIES-806. Classification (NCBI taxonomy): domain Bacteria; kingdom Bacillati; phylum Cyanobacteriota; class Cyanophyceae; order Nostocales; family Aphanizomenonaceae; genus Dolichospermum; species Dolichospermum compactum. The sequence goes on from NZ_AP018316.1 coordinate 1,164,007, forward strand.
TACCTCTGGTGTCCCAATTGGTCAATCTGGAACAACAAGTTTAATTAAAGTGCATTCTATTGGACAGCCAATTACAGCATGACGCATCTAAAATGGGTGATTGGGGACTGGGGATTGGGAATTGGGAATTGGTAAACATTTTTACCTCTTGCCTTTTGCCTCTTACCTATTCACTAACCACTGACCACTGACTACTGACTACTGACATTGGAGTATGTTATGCCTAAGAACTTACTAGAAGCACTACGGGCAATAACCGTTGTGGTAGCGGATACCGGAGATATCCAATCAATTGAACAGTTTAAACCTCAAGATGCTACGACCAATCCCTCATTGATTACCGCTGCGGCACAAATGCCGGAATATCAGGATATTGTTGATCAAACTTTACTCAAAGCTAAGAAAGATGCGGGTACTGGTGCTAGTCAAGCCCAGGTGGTATCTCTGGCTTTTGACCGTTTGGCGGTATCTTTTGGATTAAAGATTTTGCAAATTATTCCTGGTCGCGTTTCTACAGAAGTAGATGCTCGTTTATCCTATGATACAGATGCTACTGTGGCTAAGGCACGGGATTTAATCGCTCAGTATAAAGCTGCTGGTGTTTCCAAAGAGCGGGTTTTGATTAAAATTGCCTCTACTTGGGAAGGTATCAAAGCTGGGGAAATTTTGGAAAAAGAAGGTATTCACTGTAACTTAACTTTACTATTTGGTCTGCACCAAGCGATCGCCTGTGCTGAAGCTGGAATCACTTTAATTTCTCCTTTTGTTGGTCGCATTCTTGACTGGTACAAGAAAGATACTGGCCGGGATAGTTACCCGTCAGCGGAAGATCCAGGTGTATTATCTGTGACTACCATTTATAACTACTATAAAAAGTTTGGTTATAAAACTGAGGTAATGGGTGCTAGTTTCCGCAATATTGGCGAAATTACTGAATTAGCTGGTTGCGATTTGTTAACTATCTCTCCTGGTTTGTTGACAGAATTGCAAAACACTGTTGCTGAATTACCCCGCAAACTTGATCCTGCGAAGGTAGCAAATCTATCAATTGATAAAATTTCTCTTGATAAAGCCACCTTTGATCAAATGCACAATGGCGATCGCATGGCTTCTGATAAACTTGCAGAAGGTATTGATGGTTTTACCAAGGCTTTGATTTCTTTGGAAAAACTATTGGCCGAAAGATTAGCTCGTTTAGAAAGTGAAAAGGTAACTGCTTAATAATTGGTAATAGGTAATAGGTAATTGGTAAAATTCTTACCTGTTCTCTATTACCTATTACCTGCTTGATCTACTACAAGGCTGTTAAGAATCTCCTATTTCAATTAATTAATTTTTCTTTAATCCTGATAAATATCCCTAAAACATAGTTAAATCACGAATTATAGCTAAATTCCAACTTTTTAATTCTGGCAATATTAAAATAGGTTAAATCATTAAATATTAGTAAAAATAGGAAAAATTAGTAATTAAGCTCCTAACTACAACCATATCCTCAATCTTCTTAACCTTGACTTTATTTAAACCTAATGTAATAGTATTACTATATTTTTAGTGGGTAGCCTAATCCAAATTCATCAAAGCTGAATTTGAAACGGAGGAACCAAGTATTTGGGGCTAATCTTACGAGAGACACCTTCCAGTCTTAGCCCGTCAGCTAACTCCGTCGGCAATGGAAGGAACTCCAAAATCTTGGCTGTAATATCAGTTATGATTGGGGCTTCCTTAAATAAATTTTAGATTTTGGATTTGAGATAAATCTGAAATTTAAAATTGTCATCCCCCGCTTCTCATTGATTAATCGTTTCAAGGGAGAGAAGTTAAAACTGTGAAAATTAAGCCAATGTTAGCACGGTTACAAAGTGCTATAGGTCGTGATGACCTAATTGAACAAATGGTATTCTTACCAGAAGCTAAAAAATCATTTTCTAAAAGAGGTTCTCAGATAAAATCAGCTAACTTAATTGTCGGCTATAATGGTTCACCTCAAAGTCATACAGCCCTGGATCTTGCTTGTTGGATTGCCCACCAAACGAGTTTAGCTACTAACTCTCAAGTTACAGTTCAAGCCGTTTATGTACTAGAAGAAAACTTCAATTATCAGTCTGTTGATATCTTCAATTTGCCTGAAAATCAACTTCAGTTAGAAAGTGAATTCAGCAATATATCAAAGCCAGCTAAGTTCCTATTAACTCAACCAAAAGTAACAGCAATTTTACCGCAGTTAGAAAGAGAATTCAGAACTTCTCTCAAGGAAGCAGACAGTATTCTGTGGCAAGCAAAAACTCTAGCCCAAGAGTGGCAAGGTTCGTTTAAATCTCATCTGCGATTTGGCAACATTGCGAAAGAACTTAAGAAAGTTGTGGAATTAGAAAGTGCAGATATTCTTTTTTTAGGCTGCCAATCTAGTAATCATCCCATGATTGCAAAACTAGATCAAAACTTCCCTTGTGCCGTTTTGGGTATTCCCCATTGTATTGATGAATAATTCTCTGTTTTCAATTACTTCAAAATCGCTTAACCGTTTGATTCTATAGGTAGGGGTTTAGCAGTGCTAAACCCTTACACATCTAGGTTTTTTTTGCAATCTTATAAAATTTCAAATCTCAGCCGTTTTGAGGATAAGTTCAAATTACGCAAAGATTCTAATTCACTCATATCAGTTATAACTTTACGTAATGTTTCACTAAAATAAACAACCTCATAATTAGGTGCAAGTTCTTTTTGCGTTTCTGGGTCAATATCGCCAGCTTTATCAGAATTTACCCACCATAACGGGTAACATTCATAATCAGCCATGAGTTTGATTTTTTCTATTTTAAGCTGTTTGTCGTTTTTCATGTTTAATACTTCCCCAAGTTTCAATAATGAAATCTAGCTTGTAGAAAATCAATTCTGTCATCACTAATTAGATAAACAATTCGATGTTCTTGGGTAAGTCGTCGTGACCACGCATCTGAATCTAAATATTTCAGAGGTTCTGGTTTTCCAGTACCAGTAAAAGGATCTCGCATAATCGCTTCAATTAAATTAAAAGCACGCAGCGCAGTTTTACGGTTTGTCTCTACCCAAAAAGCGAGGTCTTCCCGAAATTCTGGATGAAATACAGCATCCCGAATTTTAATTTCTGAGGGTTTTGATTCATCCTTTTTCTTTTTGGTCAATTCCCAACTCCTGACGTAATTCGTTAATATTTTGCGGTTTTAAAGTTCTGGCTTTTGCTCTTTCTAAAGCAGTTAAAAGACGCGCTGCATTTTTAGGCGATCGCAGTAAATGAGTTGTTTCTAATAAACTTGCTAATTCGTCAGCAGCAATAAGGGCGACGTTTTCACCGTCAGGTTGGGTAATAATCATCACTTCTCTATCTGCAACTACTTGAGCGCAGATGTCAGCTAGGTTATTACGAGCATCTGTTAAGTTTGTTTGGTTGGACATGGTGGGATTTTTCCTCATGCTGTAGCTGATATTTTCAATATTATCAGTTAGCTTTCTAACCCGTCTGGGAATTAATTCCCAGTCTAATAGCCGAAGTCCGTTAAAACGGACTCAATGATTATATTTTAAGCTGTCTATTTAGTATTATATTCAACACTTCCCCAACTTTGAGGAAGAGGGTTAACCCAGGAAATAGGAATAGAAACAATATCTAGAGTTTCACCATCTTCAAAGACTTCTAAAATATATCCTGGTTCTGGCTGGGTTGTAGTAGGATTGAGATGATCTAAAACAACCCCCTTATTACCAGCTTTTACAGGACTATTTGGAACATCTTGTTTTATTTCTACCCATTGGAATAAGGTAACTGTTGTCATCTTTTAATTCTCACCTAAGTTATTAATTAAGGATAGTTTAAACCCCCCTTAGTTTACATAAGAGGGGTTTGACTGTATTAGGGTTTAAAAGTTTTTGTGTTTGAGTTTAAGAGTTTTTGTGTTTAAGTTTAAAAGTTTTTGTGTTTGAGTTTAAAAGTTTTTTGTGTTTAAGTTTAAGAGTTTTTGTGTTTGAGTTTAAGAGTTTTTGTGTTTGAGTTTTGAAGTTTAAGTTTTGAAGTTTAAGTTTTGAGTTTAATTTTTTGAGGTTTTTTCCCTAATACAGTTTTTTAGAAAAACTTTTCAGAGACTATCTGAGATTTTGACATCTCAATCTAGATTTTTCTTTTTGTTTTTCTTTTGTTTTTCCTGCCAATTGATAACAATGTTACCTGGACAGGGTGGCGTAATAATTTTACTTCCCTCTGGATATTTATAATTCAGAAAAATGCAGATTATTCCTGGAATCAAGCATACAGGTATGCTAACTTTCATAGCTTACTCCTTTCAAAATAAAATTTACCAGCAAAAAACCCTGGTAAATAGGTTGATTTTTGAATGAGATACTATGCTTTCAAACATACCTTACTAATATAATATAGGAGGAGTAGAGTGTCAATAGCAAAAAAGTAAGTAGTGAAGAATAAATTACCCCTCACCACTCACCCTTATCATCTAACCCCCAAACCTAAGCCCCTACAGACTCCTTAGCTGCATACAAAACCTCAGCCGAGATATCTTTAAACCCACGCTCACGGGCAAACTTTTCAGTATTTCGCTTCACTTTCCCGCGCACAAAACCAGGAATTTTATTCAATTCTGCTTGGCCATCTTTTGTCCAATTCAAACCAGATTCCGCAGAAATTCCTTTGGTAATTACTTCTTTTGTATCGTGTCCACCAAAGATTTCTAATAAGTGATCTTCCATGCCCAAAGTGAAGGAATTGTAGATTAAATCTGTGATTTGATTTGTACCTTCATAACCCATAAATGGCTTGTAACCAATGGGGAAATTCTGCACGTGAATAGGCGCTGCAATCACACCGCAGGGAATATCCAAACGTTTACCAACGTGACGTTCCATCTGTGTACCAAATATAGCAGAAGGTTCGACGCGAGCGATCGCATCCCCGATTTCACCATGATCATCTGTAATCAATACTTCATCGCAATATTCGCTCACCTGTTCTCTAAACCAGTCAGCATCATACTTGCAATAAGTACCAGCCCACACCACGTGAATCCCCATTTCCCGCGCCAGAATCTTCGTTAAAGCCGCTGCATGAGTATTATCACCAAATACCACCGCTTTCTTCCCAGTCAAGTTCTGACAGTCAATAGAACGGGAGAACCAAGCCGCTTGGGATACGTGCAGAGTTTGTTCATTAATGAAATCTTCGTAATTAACCTCAGCACCTTGGGCGTTAATTACCTGCTGAATTTTACGGATACATTTAGCAGTTTCCACAACACCCATCGGCGTAATATCTACGTAAGGAGTCCCGAATTGTTCTTCTAAATATTTAGCTGTAGTTAACCCCAGTTCCCGATAAGGAATTAGATTAAACCAAGCTTGAGGCATAGTTTTTAACTCATGAACAGACGCACCTTCAGGAATGACAGTATTTACCTGAATGCCTAAATCAGTCATTAACCGCTTCAGTTCAGTAACATCGTGATTATTGTGGAAACCCAGAGTAGAAACCCCGATAATGTTAACTGAGGGTTTTGCAGTTTTCCCTGCGGGTAATTCCCCCCGCTTCCGGGCTTTCTCAATGTAATATTGGACGATTTGTTGTAAAGTCCGGTCTGCGGCTTGTAATTCATTGTAGCGGTAATGGTTCACGTCCGCCAGCATTACGTCCCCTTTTGCTTCCAACTGCGCCCTTCCCACAAAGTTGTGTAAGTCTTCTTGCAAAATACTGGAAGTGCAGGTAGGAGTTAAAACGATTAAATCTGGGTGTTCTTCCGCGTCTTTGCGGGTGATGTTGTCTACCACCTTTTCTTGAGAACCTCGCGCTAAAACGTTTCTGTCAACCACGCTGGTTGTAACTGGGGTAAAGTTTCTTTCCCGCGATAGCATGGAACGCATAACGTTAAAGTAGTCATCACCGAGGGGCGCGTGCATGATAGCATGAACGTTTTTAAAGGAACTTGCAATCCGCAAAGTCCCAATGTGGGCGGGTCCTGAATACATCCAGTAAGCCAATTTCATCCTGTGTTCTCCCTTGACAAGTCAAATAACTATAAGTGCTTGATTATTAAATCGTTTCTGATTTTCTCAAACCTAACCGCTATGAACAAATAAGGTTTGTTGCGAGGTTATTTGGTATAGGAGACGGTAAAACCTAGTGGCTGACTGGGTTATGGCTGATTATTTAAACAATATTTATGTTGTTTAAGTAAATAAATCTTAACGTTTTGCAAAATATTTGGATCAAAATTTCCCAAACTATTTTACCGGGTTTTGTATGGTCCGAGAAATCTCTCTCCGTTAAAATGAATTAAATGATCTGGTTGATCTGCTACCCAAACTTCTGTTTCCCAAGAGATCTCAGCTAGATACCGAGTCATGTCCTTGCGACTGGGAAAAGCAGTCATAAAAACTAATCCCTTGCTACTAGACTGAAATAGTTGTTTTAGTTCATTGTGTCGTTTTAAATTCACAGGTCCATGACTGGTGACAGCTTCTATTAATATTAGCCAGTCTTGTTGTTGATAATAAACTACAACATCTGGCATTTTACCATGAGGATCTAAATCAATTCCTATTTCTCGAAACTTTTGAGTTTCATTAATAATGAACTTATCCCCAGCATCACCGACATAAAGAACCAAACCTCCTGGTGTAAATCTGGGACAAAAATTTTCTAAAATGTCTTTGATTAAATTATTTTGTCCACCTGATGATAGATAAATTGCTTGTCCATTGGGTAAACTAACGGGAATTGTGGAGATATTTCGAGTTCTATCCTGCAATAAATTCTTGACAGAAATAGTATAATTACGATGAGATTCTTCCCACTGATCAGAACCATAAGATTGTATCAGCGAAAGTGCTTGTTGCTGAAGTTGATAACACCATTTAGGACTATTAATTGGTCGGTCGGGTTGATCTGGATTTTCCACTACTAAACCCATTTGTACAAACTGGTGCATTGTTTGTCTTCTCACTGTTTCCCTTGTATTTGGTGCGTATTGTTTTCCATAAAAATCACGAAACCAATCCATCATTTCAGTAATTCTGCGTTTGGGTGTTGTTGCTTGATCCCAAGAAGTTTCCGGTCGAATGTCTGCCAATGCGAGTAAGCACAGTGCGGATCTTTCGTTTTGCTGTTCTTTGGGTGCAGAAATTTCTTTAAGAATAGTTAGTGCTTCTTGAATACGTTTACTAGCGTGAATTGTGTTGATTGCTTCACTCATAATTGATAGATTTTGATGTACAAGTTGATCAATTTGATCTTGATCAAACGCAGATTCATGAATTTGTGTTCCTAGTTTTATTAAATCATTTTTACAGGGGTATTTAATTTTTCGTAGGTCTGTAGCATTAACTTGTGTGTTACCACTAAATAGGCGAAAGTATTGATCAAATAAAGTTGAATTGAGAAATGCTGTTAAACCTTTTGCTAAGTCGAGATTCATTCCTTTTCCCTTAGCATGATAATAGTTAAGATGATTTTCTATCCCCAATGCAGATGAATCTATAGGGTAAGACACAGCAGCAACAATACGGCGTTTTTCTTCCTTTGCAGAAAACCGTTTGACTACAATATAACAACCTGATGGAATTAACCATTTTTGTGTTTCTTGATTTTTTTCAATAGCAATTGATTTTTTCGGTTTTGTGGGAGGAAATAACACTTTTCCTGGTTTGATAGATTCTGGGTAAATTAAGGGAACTGTTTGATCATCTAAGGAATTTCTTAAAGATGATTTGAGACGAAAATCTACAACTGGACCGGTTGAAATTTCTAAACTAAGTTCTTCTAATGTAGATGGAAATTTATCCATTTGCACTTTTAAAGCATCTTCCAAAGAGTTGGTAAGAACATGGATAAACATTTCAGGATCATTTTTTTCAATAACTTGGTTATAGGGAACAAGTCTCATTTCCGAAAAACTATCTAATTCTTGTTCTGAGTTAATACTTATTTCTATAAATTTAGGTTTAATTTCTGTTTTTGTAGCATGAAAAATAATATTTTCTTGTAAAACATTATCTTCTGCAAAAGCTAATGAGCGACTTTCAAATATATGAATATTTTGGAGTACCATTTTTTCCAAAAAAGCTTGGCGAAAAGGACGAAAATAACTACCATTACAAAAGCTTCTCGGAGTAATTGCCACTATCTCTCCATTTATAGAAAGTTGTAATATGGATAGCCAAACAAATGCACTATATAAATTTACCGTTTCAATTCCCAGCTTTGACAGTATTTTTTTCTCAATTGATTTACTGTTAATCTTTTTATAAGGTGGATTTAGAATTGCATGAGTAAAATTCTGGGTATAAGTATTAAAAAGTGGTAAATTATTTTCTGTAATACTTCCAATAAAGCTTTCATTCTGTAAACAATAATCTGTTTTAATCCCTCTATTTTTTAAGGCTTGACAACAGTGATTAAGACATTCTTGCAGCGAGGGTATAAAGCTTGCTTCTACTTCATAAGCTGTGATAAAACAACTTTCAACTTGATTAGAATTTGTCAATAATCGCTCTACAAAAGCAGCAGTTAAAGACCCAACACCAGCACCAGGATCTAGTAAATTAATATGACCTGATAAATTGTTAAATTGTCCTGCCATCAATCTCGCAACTGTCGCAGGAGTCATAAATTGACCCAATTCACTTCTTTGTTTTGGGTTTAATTTTGCCGATAAATTAAATCTATTTATATCTGTGGAGTCTGTCAAGAAAGTTGTCATGTTATAGACAATAAAATTAGATAATGAAAATTGTGAATAATTTGCTATGATACACTCAGGGCTTTATTACTTATTACAAAAACTATGGTAAAAATACCCTTTCTGGCTTCAACAATTCCTCCTTTAACAAACGGGGATAAACTCACCCGTTATGAATTTGAACGGCGATATAATACAACATCTAAACCTAAAAAAGCTGAATTAATTGAAGGAATTGTTTATATTATGCCCGCTGCTCTGCGTTTTAGAAGTCATGGACAACCTCATGGTCGCATCTTAACATGGATTGGTAATTATGAAGTTTTAACTCCTGGTGTGGCATTAGGAGTTGAACCTACAGTCCGGCTAGATTTAGATAATGAACCTCAACCTGATGCAATTCTGATTATTATACCAGAAGCAGGTGGACAAACTCGAATTAGTGAGGACGATTATATTGAAGGTGCGCCGGAGTTGGTGGTAGAAATTGCTGCTAGTAGTGCAGCTATTGACCTACATGGCAAAAAACAAGCTTATCGTCGCAATGGAGTCAAAGAATATATTGTTTGGCAAGTTTTAGACCAAAAATTGAGTTGGTTTTCCTTAGAAGAAGGTGAATATTTAGAATTAGCACCTAATGAACAGGGAGTTTTACAAAGTCAGGTATTTCCAGGTTTATGGTTAGCGGTAAATGAATTATTAATAGGTAATATGCAAGTTGTTTTGAATGTTTTACAAGCTGGTTTACAGTCTCTAGAACACGCAGATTTTATAGAGAAATTAGGTGATTTGAAAAGCGATTAGAACTCAGGGTTCTACATAGGAATTTAAGATACAATAGATTCAATCTCTAAACTTGGGTTTAAATTATGATAACTACACTCATTGAACGAGAAGCAGAACCGATTTTAATTAGCGACTTAACCTGGAGAGAATTTAAAGCTGTTGAACAGCTAATTGAGCGCCCAGGGTTAAGGTTATCCTTTTTAGATGGAGTCTTGGAGATTCGGAAAATGCCAGGGAAAAAACACGAAACTATCAAAGAACGTATTGGGGCTTGACTAGAAATTTATTTAGAATTTTTGGAATTAGATTTTACTCCTACTGGTTCTGTCACCCTGGAAAATGAATTTGAAAAGGTGAAAAAAGAAGGCGATAAATCTTATGAATTAGGACCAAATAGCCAACGTGCTGATTTAGTAATTGAGGTGGTTGTTAGTAGTGGAGGAATTGATAAACTGGAAGCATACAAACGGTTACAAATTCCTGAATTTATTATTACAGAAAGTACAAATTCATCACCTTTTCTTGACGAATTAAACAGGAGAACAGAAATTTCTATATTAAATTGGTCAGATTATCAAACTTTTATTGGTGTGGGGACTGTACAGTATATTACTGTTAAAGTTGGTAATCAAATTGGTAAAGGTAGCAATGGTACTTACACAATTAGCCATTTGTTGAAAGCTGAAGGTTATGAATGGAATAAAACAAAAAAAGTTTGGTATCGTACCTATCCAGCAGAAGGTTTTTCAATTCCAGAATATTTTAATAATGCAAATTGGATTTCTCAAGCTGTGGGAATTGAAGTGCGGTTTTATGACGATGCGGAAAATGAATTAGCATTTTATCATATTGACTAATATAGCTATGAATATATGTTAAAATTGGATTACCATAAATAGTGGAAAATTATTGCAATGGAAATTACTAAACTATCAACTCAAGGTCAAATTACTATTCCCCAAGTTTTAAGAGATCAGTATCATTGGCAAGATGGACAGGAATTAATAATAATTAATTTGGGGGATGGAATTTTATTAAAGCCTAAAAAAACTTTTCCAGAAACAAAATTAGATGATGCTGCTGGTTGTTTGAATTATCAAGGAAAAGCCAAAACAATTGAAGAAATGGAAGAAGCGGTAGCACAAGGAATAGAAGAATTATGGAGTCAATTACAACAATAAACCCACTTCGTAAGTTTCAGATAACTAAAATTTTACTCCTCCAAACAACTTTTCAAAATGAAAATAGACAGCATATTTTACAAAAGAATGAAACAGGGAACAGGGAACAGGGAGCAAATAAAAAACTTTAGTTCTGAGTTTAAAGCTCAGTCAAAAAAAGGATGTTTTTAAAAGATGCGTAGCACGAAAAAAACAGTGTCATTATTTCAATCTCATGTTTTTAAACATGAGTTTTTCCTGTTCCCTGTTCCCTCTGAAAGATTATTTCAAGAAATACCTAGCATATTTTTTGAACTGATTGGTAACTCTCCCCAACTAGCAGAACTTTATCAATTTTCATCAGTTGAAGTCAACAGCCTTGAGAATAGATGGAGTTTTCTTCCCTAACCACAATACAGATAACCCCATCTACTTTTTAGAAGTACAATTTCAATCAGATAAGGATCTCTACCATAGACTTTTTAGCGAAATATTTCTTTACATTCGCCAAAACAACCCCAAAAATCACTGGAGTGCTGTAGTTATCTATCCAACCCGCAGCATAGATACACAAGATATTCAGCATTATCAAGAATTCTTCACCAGTCAACGAGTTAGAGTTATTTATCTCGATGAATTAGCAGAAACAACATCTTTACCCATTGGTATTGCTACAATAAAACTAATCATCGCTAACGCAGATAATTCCATTACCCAAGCTAGAGAATTAATTACCAGAACTAAACAAGAGATAAATTCTCAACTTCAACAGCAACAACTCTTACAAATTATCGAGACAATTTTAATTTACAAGTTTCCAAGAATGAATAGGGAGGAAATAGAAGCCATGTTTGGATTAAGTGAGTTAAAACAAACCCGATTTTATCAAGAAGCAAAAGAAGAGGGAAAGGAAGAAGGTGAACGCAAAGCTAAGTTAGATGCAGTTCCTGGTTTAATAGCATTAGGTTTAACTAAAGAACAAATCGCACAAGTTTTAAATTTAAGTCTGGAAGAAATTAGCCAGATTATCCAACAACAGAATATCAACACAAAGGACAAATAAAAATGATTTAATCAGTTCCAGAAAATACTACTGTTGAAGAAAAGGAGATTACCTAATCAATAGAATTAAACAAGACATAGATTCTCCACTTCAACAGTAATACGTAGTACAAATCATCTAAACCAGTTTAGTGTATAGAACTTCACAAAAATAAATCTTCAATGAAGGTGACACAAAAAATGATAAGGTTATTACCTTTAAAATACCCTATCGTTTATCAGTATGTCAGTCTCTATCACTATCTCTCAACTGCTTGAAGTTCTTATCGCTGAACCTGTGAATGTATCTGTATCTACCTTAACTCAGTTGGCTATTGGGATACAAACAGATACCCGCATTTTGCAACCAGGGAAAGTGTTTTTGGCTTTGCGAGGAGAAAAGTTTGACGGACATGATTTTGTACCCACAGCGATCGCTCAAGGGGCTATAGTTGCAATAGTTGATCATCATTACGAAAATCCCGGTTTTCCGGTTTTGCGGGTTAAAGATACTTTAAAGGCATATCAACAAATTGCTAAATGGTGGCGCGAAAGCTTTGCTATTCCCGTAATTGGTATCACAGGTTCAGTAGGGAAAACCACAACTAAAGAATTAATTTCCGCAGTTTTAGCCACAAAAGGCAAAGTTCATAAAACCTACGGGAATTTTAATAATGAAATTGGTGTTCCCAAAACCCTGTTAGAAATGGGTAGAGACAATGACTTTGCTGTGATTGAAATGGCGATGCGGGGAAGAGGACAAATTGCGGAACTTACAGAAATTGCTACGCCAACAATTGGGGTAATTACTAATGTAGGAACGGCACATATTGAATTACTGGGTTCAGAGGAAGCCATTGCTGAAGCTAAGTGTGAATTATTAGCAACCATGCCAAATGATAGTATCGCTATTCTTAATTATGATAATACCTTATTAATGGATACAGCCGCGAAGTTTTGGCAGGGGAAAGTTATCAGTTATGGCTTTTCTGGTGGCGATATTCAAGGAATATTAACTGATAATGAAATTGTAGAAGTTGCCGGAATGCGCCTACCTTTACCTTTACCTGGTCGTCATAATGCCACCAATTTTTTAGCAGCTTTAGCAGTAGCTCAGGTATTAGAAATTGATTGGCAATTATTGCAATCTGGTATCATGGTGAATATGCCCACAGGTAGAAGTCAACGCTTCACTTTAGCTAATGATGTGGTGATTTTAGATGAAACCTATAATGCTGCGCCAGAAGCCATGTTAGCCGCTTTGCAGTTGTTAGCAGACACACCAGGAAAGCGGAAAATTGCAGTTTTAGGGGCAATGAAGGAATTAGGAGAAAGATCCCCAGAACTTCATCAAAAAGTTGGAGAAATGGTCAAAAATTTGCATCTTGATGGGTTATTAGTATTAGTTGATAGTAAAGATGCGGAAATTATTGCTAATAGTGCTGATAATATATCTTGTGAATGTTTCACTACCCATGCTGACTTGGTAACAAGATTAAAAACATTTATGCAAACAGGCGATCGCTTATTATTCAAAGCAGCCCATTCTGTGGGATTAGATCGAGTTGTTAACCAATTACGGGCTGAATTCACCAATTAAAAAGAGTTGAAAATTGTATTTTCAATATGTTGTCTATTTCCTATAGTTTAGACAAAACAAACTTAATTAAGTCAGTATTTTCTCAGAAATATAATCCACAAAAAAATCACGCTCTTTTTTAGAAATGTTGTATGGAACATCTCTACTATAGCGGTATGCACTTGAATGAGATACATCATCAGCCCCCTCCCTGAATCCCCCCCGCACCGTGTACACACATCCTTACCCCTTATATCAAAAACAATTAACCATTAATTGCTATCAATAGCCAGACAAAAATAATTCAATAAAGTCTTATCCATTAACATTAAAGCCTTGCATTTATGAATTATTTTTGAAAGAATCAAAACAAAGGTTAGTCAATATCAAGTCTAATCTCATTCGTTTGATGCCAAGACCAATATATAAAGGAGGAATTATCATGGCTAATATCAAAATATCCACACTACTTCCTGTCGGTTATGATTTATTTAATGATGCTGCTAGTTTCCTCAATGAATTAGCTACCGAAGAAGTACAAGATGTTTTTGGTGGAGGTTACGGTGGCTATGGTAGAGGTTATGGTGGTTACAAGCACCGTTGCTGCTGGGGTTGCTGTTGTTAACATTACCAAAAATAGCTGTTAGTTAATTAACAGCTATTATGAATATTCAGAATAGTAATTTTTATTTTTTACTACTATTCTGAATATTAAATTGTATTTGCTTAAAACAATATATCAAGGAGAAATTGTCATGGCTAATATCCAAATATCTCCACTACTTCCCGTAGGCTATGATTTATTTAATGCTGCTAATAGTTTCCTCAATGAACTAGCTACTGAGGAAGTACAAAACATTTTTGGTGAAGGTTGTTATAGTGGAGGTTATAGTGCTAGTGGAAGTTATAGTGGTCAGAAATGGGGTAGCTATTGTTAAACTTCAAAAAAGCTGTTAGTTACAGCAATACATTCGCCATTTTTTGTAGGTTGGATTATACCTGAACGGTACAATAAATGAACGTGCCACTTCTCAGTAACGCGAACAACCCAACCTATGAATCAAGGCTTGTTTCAATTTGGCAAAGCTGACTTTTGTTGTAATTACTTGCCAAAAGAAAACAATTGTAGAGAATTTCTCCGCCAGATAATTATCAAAATATTAGTCAATAAACAGGTAATTGCTAAGGATAACAGGATGTAAGTTGGCGGCATAACCACACCAATCATAAACCAAGTATAAACGTGCAGCATCATAATACTAGCAAACGTACACGCGAACCCTATAGACATCCACACCTGACCCATAGGACGATTGAGAACGGTGAGGACAATTGTTAATAAAGTTGTCAGAATGTTGGCTGGAACAAGAAAGGCACAAATGCCTACACAGTTATTGCGGGAAAATTCAATTAAGGTGTTGAAATCTAACATTAATTTTTGGGGATAATTGTAGTAGGTTCTTGTTATTAAGTTTTATTATAAATAATATGGTTACTGAAATTATATTACCTTAAAAGTGAGTGATCGCGTCATTTATGTAACAATTTTTAAAGAATTAGCCTTAGTAACTAAATTTATTAATCATAGAGACGCTGTGAGAAACGTCTCTACAAGGTTTCGCAGATGAAAAACTCTGTCGGATTAACCCATCAAGATCACAGTATCAATAACGTGAATCACGCCATTATCAGCATCAATATCCGCTGCTAAAACTGTGGCATTTTTCACCTCAAAACCATCTTCACAATTAATTTTAATAGGAGAACCTTCCACAGAAGTAACTGTACCAAGTTTCGCCAAATCAGCCTTTGTTAACTTGCCAAGCACGACATGATAGGTGAGAATGCGTGCTAATTGGGGAATATTTTGTAATAAAGTTGTAATTGTGCCTGGTGGTAACTTAGCAAAAGCGTCATCAGTGGGTGCAAACACGGTGAATGGACCCGGACTTTTTAATGTTTCCACTAACCCAGCAGCAGAGACAGCAGCCACCAAAGTTTTAAACGCATCATTACTAACTGCAATATCAACAATATCAGCCATGGATTTTACCTCTGATCTAGCAAAGCTTCTACAAGATAGTAAATCATGTTTAAGTTTTATTAATGACAATTCTGGTAGAATATACTCTGATGATTTTCTTAAGGTTTTTTTATACATAAAATGGATAAACGCACTTATGCAATACTAGGAACTGGCGCATTAGGCGGATTTTATGGTGCAAAGCTACAAAAATCCGGTTTAGAAGTTCACTATTTACTCAAAAGTGATTATCAACAAGTCAGGGAAAATGGTTTAATTATTCAGTCTAAAGACGGTGACTTTACCCTTCCCCAAGTCAATGCTTATAATGATGTCAATAAAATGCCACAGTGTGATGTGGTCATAATATCATTAAAAACTACTCAAAATCAACTTCTACCAGATTTATTACCACCCATAGTTAAAAATAATGGCGTAGTATTGGTATTGCAAAATGGCATGGATATAGAACCAGAAATTGCCAAAATTGTAGATAATGTTAACATTATTGGCGGTTTATGTTTTCTCTGTTCTAACAAAGTCGCACCAGGACATATTCATCATTTAGATTATGGACAAATTAGTTTAGGTGCTTATGCTTCTAATTATCAATCAACTGGCATTACTAAACAAATGGAAGAAATTGCCAGCGACTTTGAAAAAGCAGGTATATCAATAGAACTATTAGAAGATTTACTTTTAGCCCGTTGGAAAAAATTAGTCTGGAATATTCCCTATAATGGCTTATCTGTAATTCTTGATGGGAGAACAGATGAATTAATGACGGATATTCACACTCATCAATTAGTAGAAAGTTTGATGAGGGAAGTAGTAGTAGGGGCAAAAAGTACCGGGAGAATCATTCCTGAAAGTTTTATAGAAACAATGTTAGATTACACCTTGAAAATGAAACCTTACCGCACTAGCATGAAAATTGATTTTGATGAAAAGCGTCCTTTAGAAGTAGAAGCAATTTTTGGTAATCCATTAAGAAAAGCAGAATTAGCAGGTGTAAATTTGCAGCAAATTCGTTGTTTATATCAACAATTGAAGTTTTTGGATATGAGAAATAGAAGTTAAATCTAGATCCTGACTCATTCTATACAAAAAATGGATACATCAACTATCTTTAGAGGTGTTATTTAAAGGGATAAAGGCAAGAAAAAACCCTTACCCCTATGAGAATTTTGCGCAAATCAGGCAAGGTAGATAGTATTTATTCGACAACGTTCTCCTTCACTAATCTTTGGTCAGATGCTACTGCCAGAAGTTCTTCTACAATATCCCAAGCTGCTGCACATTCACGAGAAGAATCACCCTTAGTTGTACAAATTGTTCTCGCTTCTTCCCGTGCAACTTCTATTTCGTCTTCAATAAAGATGCGTTTTGGATTTTCAAACAAATCACTTTTTCTGAGGATATCGGTAATTGAGACGATTCCTAATAGCTTACCTTTAATTACAGGAGCGCGACGGATGCCTGTATTGGCAAATAAGCGGGCTACATACTCCACCCCAAGTTCAGGATTGACAACAATACAAGGCTTGGTCATAATTTCATAAACTCGCACTTGTTTGGAGTCTTTACCGTAAGCAGCAACTTTATAAACAATATCAGTTTCACTGACCATACCATAGGGGTCATTTTCTGTGCGAGGTTCAACAATTAAAGATCGCAAACCTTTATATTTCATTAAATCTACAGCTTCTGCTACGGTTGCTGAACCACGAATTGTTACAACTTCTGTGGTCATTATGTCTTCAGCTTTCATCATCGGTTTATAAGTTCCTATCAATAGTTGGATTGAAATTTGTGGGTAACTTTTGAATTGTAATGAATTTGCAAAAATTCCGTTTCAGCTTTCTCCAGATTGCTCATTATTCTTATGTAAATGAGTATGCTTAACTGGGCAAAAAAACATGAATTATTGGATTTAATCTTCGTAAACTCTGGCTTCTAAAGCATCGGGAAATTCCTGACAATACATCTCAAAATAGCTTTTTGGATTTTCCACAAAGTCACTTTTTCTGAGAATATCAGTAATTGAGATGATTCCTAATAGTTTACCTTTAATGACAGGAGCGCGACGGATGCCTGTATTGGCAAATAAGCGGGCTATATACTCCACACCAAGCTCAGGATTGACGACAATACAAGGCTTGGTCATAATTTCATAAACTCGCACTTGTTTGGGGTCTTGACCATAAGCACCAACTTTATAAACAATATCAGTTTCAGTTATCATGCCATAGGGGTCATTTTCTGTGCGAGGTTCGACAATTAAAGAGCGCAGATGGCGTTCTTTCATTAGTGCTACAGCTTCTGCTACGGTTGCTGAACCGCGAATTGTCACAACTTCTGTGGTCATTATGTCTTCAGCTTTAATCATGGTTGAAATCCTGAAAGTAATGAGTATGAATTTTTGGGATTTTGATTTGGTAAATGTCTACATATGGGGGAGAATAAAATAGATTTACTCATCTCTAATATGTGCTGTTTAGAAACTTCTGGAGAAAGATTAGATGTCGTTAATGGCTGAAAATTACTTGGTATTCCAGGTGCGTAAGCTTCAATGACACTTCCATCCAGAGAGCGTATTACCATCAGGTAGTCACAAACTGGACACTCTGTGCGGATAATTTGATTAATCAAAGAATACTTGTGAGCTAGTTTTTCATCAGTTAAAAACTGACGTTTTGCTTGACTACCGCAATTAGGACATGGAAATATATACGCTCTCTGCATGGAGAAACCCCCTCAAGAATGTTAAAGTATTTTGTTTAAAGCTGTGGTGAATTTTTCATAGGGAACTACCCCAACAACTATTTCTGATAATTCACCGTTATTGAAAAACATAACTGCGGGAATACTGCGAATACCGTACTTTTTCGCAACGCTTTGGTTTTCGCCTTCACCAACGTCTAATTTGACCACTTTTACCTGATCTTTGTATTCTTCGGCTAGTTTATCCATTAAAGGAGCAACCATCCTACAAGGTCCGCACCAAGTTGCGGTACAGTCCATGACAAACAACTCCTTTGCCTCTAAGAGCGATTCAAATTCTGATTTTTGGATATATTTAACAAGACTTTCATTCAGACTCTCAGAAGTAGCCATAGGTTTCTCCAGCAAAAATTTAAATTGGTGATTATGTAGTTGTAAGATGGAAAATTGTCAAATAATTGAGGTTATTTGTTGAGGTAACGCAAGGCTCAGAAGTTCTATAACTCTGATGCCATAGAAATTGTAATCTTTTGATTTTTCTTTTCTTTCGCATAAAATAGGCAGGAAGTTTACTTTATTTTTGTGTCATGCAGATAAAATATTTTTTCCTGATTTGATTGATATTTTTCCAGCAGTTAAATTTTTTTATTTGCTGTTAAATAAGATTTGGCAACGGAATCTTGTAAAAAGTGAGTTACTATTTCAACTGAGCGATCGCCATTAATCATGGTTAAACAATTTTGTTGGCGATAATACTGAATTAAGGACGCAGAATGCTCATGATAGAGTTCTATTCGCTTGTAAACACTATCATGAGTATCATCTAGGCGACTTTGTTGCAGTAACCTTGGCAACAAAACATCAATGGGGACATAAAAGCTAAAAACTTGGTCGTAAAGCTGTTTTGATGAAGTATTGTGGTTTTTAGCCTGGATTTCTAATAGTAGTTGATCAAGAAGTTTCGCCTGGGATAAGTTACCAGGAAATCCATCCAGAATCCAACCCTGTTGAGCAGAGGCATGATTTAAGCGTTGGCGGATGATATTCAGCAGGAAATCATCTGGAACTACATCACCTCTTTCTATATAGGGCTTGACTTTTAAGCCGAAAGAAGTCTCCTTGGCGATCGCCTGACGGCATATATCATCTATGGAAATATGCGGAATTTGCCATTGGCTTGACAGTGCTGCCCCCTGGGTACTCTTGCCAGCACCCGGTACTCCCAAGAAAATCAATCGCATTCAAACACCCCCTATTTCCAACTGAAAATGAGATGAAATCAACAACCAATACAATCCCCAAATATAGGATTCCTCTAGGACTAACCAATATTTGAGATATCATATCTACAGAGGTGATTGAATTCTGAAAACAATGGCAACTGAAAAATCAAAAGACTCTTACCTGTGGGAAAAACTAGACCAAGCCAGGAAAGCGAAAGCTGCTAGTGGCGGCTATGCCGGCTATGGTTCACCTGCTTTTGGTCAACAGTCCGTTAATGGTGAATTAGTGGAAAATCCATCTGAACAACAGATTATTGAATTAATTCGCCGTCACCACAAGTCAGGAAAATCACTTCCACAAATCGCCGCTTGGCTTAACCAGCAGGGATATCAAACCAAGCGGGGGAGTCAATGGCAACCTGTATCAGTTAAAAGAGTCCTAGACAGGCTATATGGTAAAATACAGAGGATTTCGGGCATGGATGAAGACTAATGCTTATTGACTCTAATTTAGAACCACAAAGCAAAAATGTCTTCTTTTACCCCTATTTGGATAAGCTAGTACCGCAGGGCGTTCGTCAAAAGTCAATAGTCAAAACGAATATACAATGAGCTTTCCAGTAGTTTGGAATGGTCTATTTATTTCCGCCGACCTGTACTAGTTTAAACTTTATTCCAAATTTACCTTTTAATCGTTCAATCCTTTATATGTAAACTGTTTCCTCGATTTATCCTTTACATCCCCCGTATTATAACTGAAATTTGTGGGAAATAATGTGTATATGACAAAAAACTTTACAAAACTTCATAAATTAACTTCATCAGCTATTGTAAACCATGCAAATTGATGAGTCACCCATTGGTGTTCCCTGTTTAGAAGATGCGATAGATAGACAGCCACTGGTTGTTGCGCCCAATACCTCCCTGATTGATGTTGTGAATTTAATGAATCAAATGCGAGGTAATAGTTGTTTATTACCTGATTTTGATTTGGAAATTGGCTTTAATTCCATGCAAGGCACGCGTTCAAGTTGTGTTTTAGTCATGGAAGAAACAGAGCTATTGGGTATTTTTACAGAGCGAGATATTGTCAAATTCACAGCAATGGGTACAGACTTTACTAATGTGAAAATAGCTGATGTCATGGTGCATCCAGTCATAACCTTGGCAGAAACTGCATTTCGGGATATATTTGCTGCACTGTTTTTATTTCGACGATATCGCATTCGCCACTTGGTGATAGTCAATGCAAAGGAACAACTCGTGGGGATTGTCTCCCCAGAAAGTATTAGGCAAGTTTTGCGCCCTACCAACTTGCTGAAAATGCGCCGTGTGTCAGAAGTAATGACTACGCAGGTAATTCATGCACCACCCACAGCCTCCGTACTCAGCTTGGCACAGATGATGGCAGAACATCAAGTTAGTTGCGTGGTGATAGCGAAAACAGATTCCTGGAATGATGTTTTATCTGCTTTTAAACCAGTAGGAATTGTTACAGAAAGAGATATCGTACAATTTCAAGCATTGGGATTAAATCTGCCTCAAATTCAAGCAAGAACAGTCATGAGTACACCCTTATTTTTGCTTAGTCCAGAAGATTCCCTATGGTCTGCCCATCAAGAAATGCAGCAGCGGCGAGTGCAGCGATTAGTTGTATCCTGGGATTGGGGAGCAAAGTTAGCGATCGTAACTCAAACCAGTTTGTTACGGATATTTGACCCACTGGAGATGTATGGAGTCATAGAAACATTACAAATAACTGTAGCTCAGTTGGAAACAGAGAAAGCTAAATATTTCCATAGCCGAACTAGCTCCACCGAACTACCTCTACAGCCAGAGTTCAAGCAGATACAGAAACAACATATAGTTGCTGACGAAAACTTAGATAACTTGATTGCTACTGTGCAAAGCCGGATAGAACATTTGATCAAAAACCCTGATTTATCCACAGAATTACAGCAAATGTATTTAGGTTTAGCGACAACGGAGATGCAAAAAATTCGCCATTGTCTTCATGGCTAAAAAATGCTTCACCTTCTCGCAGTAACCTGATTAGCACTGCAAGGTATTTTACCATGATAGAATTGCGTTCAGTCATCTTATCCTCAGATATTATTCATGGTAATCATTGCCGGAACCAAACCGCCATTTATCTATTAACCGATGCCAGTAATATTGTTGTTGCATAGATAAATTATTAACTAAAAATTCTATTACTGGAGTTACAAAAAATAACCCATTATAAACCCATAAGTTAATATAATGTAACATCCAATCTAATAAACTCAACAAACCAACTTGGGGAATAATCTTTGCCACTAATAAAGGATGAGATAAACCAGTTTTTAACAAAGTTTGGGTTAACGCCTTAAACTGGACGATATCTTGTAAAAAAGGTTTTAAAACAGGTGTTCCTAACTCCTGCATTTGGGCAAATACAGCGGAGAGTAATTGGTTAATTTGATTAGGATCAATTTGTTGATTGACACCTACACTCATCGCTTGTTGGAATAACCAATTGACACTTAAACTAGGTTGATAGGGTTGCAAGATTGCTAAAGATTGGGCAGATAATTGATCAGTTTTTAATGCTTCTTCAATTCCTAAAGTTAGCCTTTGTAAATGACGCACCATAGCGCCAAAACCACCAAAACTTAAAGGTGATTGATTACCGCTACTATCTCCCACAGGCAAAATGCGATTCCAAGGGGTTTGCAGAGGACTTTGACGATAGCTAGGAAAGAAACCAAATAATGCCCGTTGAAAATTTAGGCAATTAATTTCCACACCTTGATATTCTGGTAATAGGCGCAAATATTCATCAAATAAAGTTTCTAAACTCAACCGTTGTGGATCTGCATCCATATAGGTAAATAAATATGTAGTTCTACCATCTTTAGCTGGAAAAGCTTCCCAAAAATATTGACATTGATTTTCCAAAGCTGTGAAAGATAACAGCAAGTCACCTAAGTTATTTTCTGGAAATCCTGTCGCGCAACTTCCCACAACTAAACAAAGTGCATCTGGTTTTTTTCCTTGACGCGCTTGTTGGCTAATTGGGGAAAGATTTCCCATGGCATCTAATAACAATTTTGCGGTAAATTGATTATTGATCATAACTCCATTTGGGTGAACTACTGTATCGCTAAATGGTGTATTTTCAAATAACTTCCCTCCAGCATTGAGAAAGCGAGTTTTTAATGTTTCCAGAAGATAAATAGGATTGACACCAATGTTAAGAACATCTTCTACCCATACTTCTGTATCTCCTTGAAAGCTAACTCTTGCGGGATTATATTCTGTGACGATAGCTTGTGCTAATTCGTCTGCTGTCAACAATTCCAATTCCCGAAATACTTCTAACTCTTTGCGAGAAATATTCCATTCTTGTTCTCTTCCGCGTAAAACTCCCCTTTCTAGCAACGCTACGCGCACACCCCGCACAGCTAAAGCAGCAGCGATTAAAATTCCTAAAGTTCCACCACAGATAATGACATCAAATTCTACAGAGTCTAAATTTTTGGGATTTTCTGTAACTACGTTGGGTATGGGTGTGTTACCGATTCTTAGGGATGTTAATATGCTATCAGTACGACGCAAGCTGCCTAAAACATCCCCTGGGAGTTGGGAAAGAATTTCTTCGGTTAGTGACATAACGGTTAATTCCAGCACAGTTCTATATTGATACTATCTTTACTAGATACATAAACAAAGAAATTTCATTTAGACAGGACTTACGCAACTGGCACAGCGATCGCTAATTATTAGTATATGTGTACTGCAATAATGAAGATGTTATTGAATCAGACTGATTGAGAATTGTTAATAGTAATAGATTAAATAAATGACGGGTATTAATTTTATGAGAGAATGATGATAGGGTGCATTAAGAAATTAATTAACGATGAAATTTACTAAACTTGTAACTCCTCAAATGTATTTTCCTTTCCAGAACAAAAATCCCAAAATTCATTTTCAACCCATATATCTTGGGTAGTATCTAGAGGAGAATTAGATAGCATACTCTTTTGTTTTTCATACCAAGATTTTTTAAAAGGATTAAAAGGAATAGCAATACGCGCTTCTAGGTTAGGATATATTTTGGCAAATGGAACTGATCTCAGAGTTTATGGCAATCTAGATATAGAAGTCTCTCAATAACTTAATTTCCAGAAAATACTTATGAACCGTTCCCAGATAGTTGCGATTATTACAGGTGCAATTTCTATTCTACTAGCGATCGCCTACCTCATTGTTGTCCAAATCCTCGATTACCGGGATATGAAACCAGCGCCCATTAGTCAAATCAGCCCAGTCGTCATCATTGCGTCCAGTAACTTCCCTAATTTGCAGCTTGACATAATTTCTAAAGTGTGAAACAGATGGGGTAGACGATTCTGCCCCTATTCTATGATAGAAAAATAATCCATAGACTTAAATCAATAGTTGTTATTTAATAATTCAATCCATTGAAATATAAGAATAATTTAGAGAAAATATCGTGAATTTGTCTAATTAAATAATTCCTTTTTGGCGCAGATAACGGTAAGCTAATTCTAACAATATTAAACAAAGATAAATTTCCATTGTCTGGCATCACTAAGTTGATAGGGATCAACACTATTAGGTGTATTTTCTTTAATTTTTGCTGCAAACTATAGAGGTAATTGAATGGCTCAGTATTTATTAGACACTGTTTGGCTGATTCCGGTTTATGCCTTGATAGGTGGGCTTTTAGCCATACCTTGGTCACCGGGGATAATCCGCAAAACTGGTCCTCGACCGGCGGGATATGTCAACGTTGTCATGACTTTTATCTCATTTTTCCATGCTGTTTTTGCTTTTCCCGCAGTGTGGAATCATCCAGCCAAAGAAGTATTTATTCCTTGGCTATCAACAGCAGGTTTAAACCTGACTATTAATTTAGAACTTTCTTCTGTCAGCGTCGGTGCAGTAATTATTATTACCGGATTGAATTTGTTGGCGCAGATATACGCTATTGGTTACATGGAAATGGACTGGGGTTGGGGACGCTTCTTTTCCTTGTTGGGATTATTTGAAGCAGGTCTGTGTGCCTTAGTTTTGTGTAACGATTTATTTTTCACTTATGTAATTTTGGAAGTCCTCACCTTGGGAACTTACCTATTAGTAGGTTTGTGGTTTAGTCAGCCCTTGGTAGTCACTGGGGCGCGAGATGCTTTTTTAACCAAACGGGTGGGAGACTTGTTTTTGTTAATGGGTGTCTTGGGACTTTGGACACTTTCGGGAACTTGGAATTATGCAGAGTTAGCAGAATGGGCGGACACAGTCAATGTTAATCCCACAATTATCACCTTAGTATGCTTCGGGTTAATTGCAGGACCTATGGGTAAATGCGCCCAGTTTCCCTTGCATTTATGGTTAGATGAGGCAATGGAGGGGCCTATTCCCAGTACAATTTTGCGGAGTTCGGTGGTAGTTGCTAGTGGTGCATGGGTGTTAATTAAATTACAACCTGTGTTTAGCTTGTCTCCTGTGGCATCTGCGGTGATAGTGGCTATTGGGGCAGTGACAGCTATTGGTGGTTCATTAATTGCGATCGCTCAAATTGACATCAAACGCTGTTTATCCTACTCTGTCAGTGTTTACATGGGATTGGTATTTATTGCCGTAGGCACACAGCAAAATGAAGCAGCATTACTATTAGTCATCACCCATGCCCTCGCCGCTGCATTGTTAGTCATGAGTACCGGGGGAATCGTTTGGAACAGTGTTACCCAAGACGTTACCCAATTAGGTGGATTATGGTCACGTCGTCCCATGTCCGGTTTAGCCTTTATTATCGGCACATTGGGTTTAATCGGTTTTCCGCCTTTAGGGAGTTTTTGGGCTTTATTCAAATTAGCTGATGGTTTATGGGGGACACACCCGATTTTAGTCGGCATAGTAATTGTTGTTAATGCCCTCACTGCATTTAGTTTAACTAGAGAATTTGCTTTAATTTTTGGTGGTAAACCCAAACAAATGAGTGAACGTTCTCCCGAAGCTATTTGGTTAATGGTTTTGCCAATGATGATTTTATCTGGCTTTGTTTTACATCTACCAATAGTTTTACAAAGTTTATCATTACTTCCCGAATGGGCAACATTAAATAAAGATGTCGCCCTACTATTAATTTGGTCAAGTATCTTTGGGTGCAGTATTAGCAGCATCATCTATTTAGGCAACATTCCTAAACCAATTCGTTTACCCTGGCAGGGCTTACAAAATTTATTTGCTTACGACTTTTACACCCCTAAACTTTACAAAGTTACCATTATTTTCGGCGTTGCCCAACTTTCTAAATTTGCCGATATGCTGGACAGATTTGTAATAGATGGTATCGTCAATTTTGTTGGTTTATTTTCTCTTTTAGGTGGTGAAGGCTTGAAATATAGTAACACTGGACAAACTCAATCTTATGCCTTAACAGTGCTTTTAGGAGTCGGTGTTTTAGGTGCTTGGGTAACATGGCCTTTCTGGGGAATTCAACTCATGGATTTAATTTTCTAAATATCTATGATTTGGATTGCTGATAATAATCTAAAATGATAATTATCATCTATAGGAATAATCCAATGATTAACAAAATAGTTGGTGGTTATTACGATTTAGATACTGGTAAAGTTAGTTTAGTTAGTTCAATTGGGTGCGGTTCTCGGTTGAGTGACAGATAAGAACCCCACCCCCAACCCCTCCCTGCTCTTCGAGCTACGGTGTACAGACATCTCTAGAAAGGATGCTAAACAAAGACTTGTGTGTACACCGTAGGCAAGCGAGGAGGGGAGTATGATATACCTGAGATGATTGGGAAACACTGTAGATCAACTGGTAATAAATTACCAATTAACAATTTTCAATTAAAAAATATGTTGAGTGTTTTAATTTGGCTACCAATTATAGCCGCTATAATCATCGGTTTTTATCCAGTAAAAGATGTTCCTGCGAATCGGATTCGGTTAGTATCTTTAATCGTTACAGGTTTAGTTTTGCTGTGGAATATTTTCCTTTTGTTAAAATTTGATATCAGCAATCCAGGGATACAATTTACCGAATATTTACCTTGGAATGAAACATTAGGGTTGAGTTATCAATTAGGAGTTGACGGATTATCAATATTAATGTTGGTATTAAATAGCTTCCTCACTTGGATTGCTATTTATAGCAGCAGCAAAGATACAGAACGCCCTCGGTTATTTTATTCTCTGATTTTATTAGTTAGTGGTGGCGCGGCTGGTGCTTTCTTATCAGAGAATTTACTTTTGTTCTTCCTCTTTTATGAATTGGAATTAATTCCCTTTTATTTACTAATTTCCATTTGGGGGGGAGAAAAACGAGCTTATGCGGGCATGAAATTCCTGATTTATACAGCCATTTCTGGGGCTTTCATTTTAGCCACATTTTTAGGAATGGTGTGGTTAACAGGTTCTCGCAGTTTTGCCTTTGATGCTGTTGCAACTCAAAATATTTCTGCCGGAATGCAATTAGTATTATTAGCAGGAATAGTTTTAGGTTTTGGAATCAAGATTCCTTTAGTTCCTTTCCATACTTGGCTACCAGATGCTTATGTTGAAGCATCCACGCCTATTGCTATTTTGCTAGGTGGAGTATTAGCAAAACTAGGAACTTATGGATTATTACGATTTGGCTTAGGAATGTTTCCCCAAGCTTGGCATATTATCGCCCCAAATTTAGCAATTTGGGGGGCAATTAGCGCGATTTATGGGGCAGTAGTAGCGATATCGCAAACAGACATAAAACGGATGGTAGCATATAGTTCTATCGGACACATGGGCTATATTTTACTAGCAGCCGCCGCCGCCACACCTTTATCATTAGTTGGTGCAGTTGCCCAAATGTTTAGTCATGGAATTATTCTCGCTATTCTCTTCCATTTAGTCGGAGTTATCGAAACCAAAGTTGGCACCAGAGAATTAGACAAACTCAATGGTTTAATGAGTCCTATTCGCGGTTTACCATTAATTAGTGCCTTACTAGTTTTGAGTGGCATGGCCAGCGCAGGTATTCCCGGTTTAACTGGTTTCATTGCTGAATTTATTTCCTTTCAAGGTAGTTTTTCAACCTTCCCTATTCCCACAATTTTATGTGTGGTTGCATCTGGTTTAACCGCAGTTTATTTTGTTATTCTTCTCAATCGTACCTGTTTTGGCAAGCTGCAAAATAACCTAGCCTACTATCCCAGAGTATTATGGAATGAAAAAGTCCCTGCCCTAATTTTGGCATCCTTAATCATCTTTTTAGGAGTACAACCAGTTTGGTTAGTGCGTTGGAGTGAAACTACAACTACTGCAATGGTAGCCGCAATTCCTACTACAGAAAAAACTGTAATTGCTTTGAAGTAATTATCATCAATCATGAGTGATATAGCCCGCCTGGGAATGAATTTCCAGTCTGATAGCTAAAGTTATCTAAAGATGACTAAATAACCTGAAAATTTTTTAGTAAACTTTAGTTTATTTTGGTTATTAGCCCGGAAATATGGCTTACGCCACGCCGCGCTATCATTTCAGGGTGGGTTTGAAAGCTAACAGATAAGCTATTCTATTAACCAACACAAAAAAATACTATGGTACAAATTTCAGACAAACCAACTACCAAAATCCCCCCATCAAAACACGAATTTGCCGAAATTATTCATCGCTTAGAAGCTGGCGGTTCAATGTTGCCAGATACACCGGAAAATTTAATGCAAATTATCGGTATTTATAAAGCTTATGCTGTACCGATGGATTTCTATTGGCGAGATTTACTTTACATTGCCGAAAGAGTATTTTTAGATCCTTTACCAGCTTTTAAATATTTCTTACCACAGGAATATTTAGACTTACATAATCACTATGCAGGTGATGATGCTGATTTAAGAATTTGGCGAGGTATAGCTACTGCACACCCAGAACTTTTGGCATTTATGGAAAAAGGTGAAACCACCAAAATGCCAAAAATTCTCCATCATTTATTCCATGACAGAATCAACATGGAATTTGCAGAAGCTTGTATGCAAGCTATGTTATGGCATCGCAAAATGTATGCACCAGTTAATCAATTTGATGCCTATTTAGATTCCGAAGAATATAAAACTAATGCTGATAAAGCCATTAAGGCTTATTTTCGGAAAAATCCTCTCATGTTAGGACTTTATAAACTGTTTCCCGATATGTTTTTGGAACAGTGCCGGATGATGTCCTATTATTCTAATCTCGGACTTTTCTGGGAAGTCATGGCACCAGTATTTTTTGAAATGTCAGATATTTATGATGAAGGTGGTTTCAAAGGTGTACCTGATGCCATGAATTTCCTTGTCAATGGCATATTTGCGATCGCCGGTCGTCCCATTTATCATCATGTTTATATTGATGGTGAATGTTTTGAAATTATCCCCAAATCAAAAGGTTTTACTTGGCTATATGAAGCCGCATTACCTTATGTAGAAGCTGTTTTTTATCGCACAGCCCCATTTAGAGGTACAAAGTCTTATAATGCCCAAGCAGGGCAAGTTCCCGAAGATCAAAAAGACTTCCATTATGGGATTCTTTACGCTGATGTCTTTCCCGTCGGTACAGCAGGTATTCCTCCCACATTATTAATGCAAGATATGTTGCACTTTTTGCCTCAATATCTCGTTGATTATTACCAAGAATATTGTCGCGGAGAAGAGGATATTTTGATTCAATTGGGAATTACTTTTCAACGTTCCATGTATAACGTCACATCGGCGGTAATTCAAGCCTTAAGAACCGCCCTTTTATATCCTTTAGATGATGAAAATCCCAAGCATTTACAAGCAAATCGGGAATTTTTTGAAATGCAGCTAAATCGCTTTACTCGCACTGATTATGGTATGCGTGATGCAGCGAGATTAAGGAACATTCAAACACAGGATTATAGATAAATTATTCTCTTTACCCGCATTTTTCTCTTAACAGCCTTGATTGTTAAAAAATATGCGGGTAGAGGCTTGTTAATATATCCTGTCCTTATCAGTGATTTTTGCAACCACCTTTACCATGATGGTGGTCGTGATTATGTCCATGAGTGCAGCCTTGGAGGTTCTGCTGCATGAGGTGTTCACTCATTGGTTTTAAAGACTCATCTACGGCTTTTAAGCCTATCCATGCGTCAAGTTTCTCAACATCAAAGCCTACTTCTCTTTTGTCCCCTACTTGGATCAAGGGACGACGGATTAATAAGGGATCTCTTAGCATCATGACTAAAGCATTTTCAGTGGTGATATTTTCAGGATTCACCTCTCCTGATTTTACACTAGGTGCGGCTTTATTGAACCATTCGCTGACCGGGCGATCGCCAAAAAATGACCGCAATTTTTCCACTGTCCAAGGTTCTGTTAATAGATTATATGCTACTACTTCATGACCTGCGGCTGTGAGCAAAACTTTTTGCTTTATACCACCTTTACAACCTGGTTTTTCATAGAAAATTACTCTGGCCATTGCTGTTTCTCCTATAAGGTTATGGTTGGATGTTTGGATAGGAAATAATTAACCGCAGATAAACGCAGATAAAAGATGATTATTTTGATTGATAGCTAAGTAGGTGGGCGTTAAAAATTGTCGTTGTGGCAAGGAAACAGGAAGAGAGTTTTGAGTGATTTTACTTTTCTTCACATACCTTTAAATTTTTCTGTTCACCTACTTAATTCCAAGATGACTGACTTCTAGCATTAATTAATCATTCATTTACAATATCTAAAAAGAAGCTCAGGATCTTACTTTCTCTAATATTTATTACCATAATCTGTTATTTAGTTTTTTGCCACTACTTTTAAAACTTTTTAGCAATGTGGTTAATTACGTCAAATTCAAATCTCTGTTTTGGGTTGGTTTCTCCATAAATATTAAATGTTACTGTTGGTTCTTCACCAATGGCTTGAACTTGATGTATTGTTTGCGGTGTAAAACTCACGATATCACCTGGGGATAAATTTATTTCGCCTGTTTTTTCAATTTTATCAGGAAATTCTGGATCATAACTACGTTTCCAAAATGTATTTTTTTCCTGACCTTTTAAGATTGCCACTATTCCCCATGTTCCATGATTATGAATACTAGAAGTTGTTCCCGGTGCAAATGTTACTGTTTGTACAGTTAAAGGAAATCCTAATTCATCATATAATAGTAAAACCGAGATTCCCGTTTTCAGATCAGGTTGTAAAGATTGACTTTGTACCCAATAGGAATTTATCATTAATCGTCTTACCAAAATTCTAATTTCTGGTAGTCGTGTTGATTCATCTTCGACATTTTTGAGAACGTCTTCGACTTCAGTTAAAAAGCGATAGAGACGATAATTATCACGCAATAAATCCCATGATCTTGCTGATTTACAAACTTGATATTCTCCATTTTCAGCAACAAATAAATCCTGACCTTGCATAAATTTTAAAATATTGACTGTGCAGAATTAGGTAAAAAAATTATAGGAGGAGAAGTTTGAGGCATTTTAGTTACAGGAGTCAAGGGAGATGTAGGCATTCCTGGTAGAATCACAGTATTCTGGGTAGAAAATGACGATATTAGATGGGAATTTGAGTTGAAAGATAACCAATTATTCATGATTCGTAATTTGTTGATTGTTTGTAGTTGTCATTTGTAGGAGTTTTTCCCTATCCCCAGATTTAATCTTCTTCTGGTGGACGAGTTAAAATATCGAGAAGAATACCAGCACCAAAATCATTTTTATCATCAATACCTTTGATTCTGGTACTGATTTCTTTCGCTTGTTCGATCTTTCCTAGTTTAGCTAATACCAAACCTGAAGCAGCATAAGCAGTTAAGTACAATCTGATTTCGGGTTCTTGGTGACGGTTAACTAGGATAGGTTTAAGTTCTTGCCAATTATCAGGTAGACTTTCCGCTTTTTTTATTCTAGCGGTTATTTTCTCTGCTGTTGTCAGTGCTAAGACATAATTATTTTTGTAGTAAAAATATCTATAAGCTGCAACTAAAACATCTGTGTTATCTCCTGTTTTAGCTAACGCTTGCTGCATATATTTTGTAGATTCTTCGGTGTTTTCCCAATTCTGTGCTGCTAATATCAATAATTCTTTAACATCATCTGTTGCATCAAACCATGACAAGCTATTTGTATGAATTTGCATAGTAGGTAATTAATCCCATTTGTTCTGGAATATTCTGGATTTCCCATATCTACTATTTAACAATTAAAATCATAGTTAGTTAGGTAAATTTAATTATTTTATCACTTTGGTAAAATGAGAGAAAATAAAGTTTTTCCAGAATGCGTAGTATTTATAGGGTGCGTTACGCTACCGCTAACACACCTTACGTATATTTCAAAAATCAAATATTAGTTCTATATAAAGCAATTGATTTTGCCAGCAATAGATAAGTTTTAAGGTTACTAAGAAATGCCTCACAGTAATATTGCTGGAAAAGCCTATCACGATTTAAGCAAGCATTCCTACTTATCAGTACAAGTTAATCCCAATTATGTAGATGCCGCTACACAACCGATTTATTTTAAAGTTTATCCTCGTTTTTATCAGTCCTTGCAATTAAATCGCAATAACCCTATTCATGCTTTTGTGTAGTTAACCAGTGCGATTACTTTAGAAAAGATATATAAATTATTCCCTATAAATTGCGTGTAAATCTGTCTGTGGGGGCTTTATATCTTCCGGAAGTTGATGTGCAAATGGGTGGGGTTCAGGGAATAATAAATGGTATCTACTATATAGAAGTTGAGAATAATTATCTGACCTTAATTTATGAATTAGGCGATGATGAATTGGAGAATTATGTTATACTAAATAAACGTATCAACGGATTCATCTTTTTAGTTAGTTGTGTTTATCATAGGTCTAGCTGGAAATATCAAGACAGGAGTTTGGGATATTGTTTGTTGGATAGCGGACACCATTTGGGTGCTATCGCTGCTTTTGCATATCTTCACGAAAACAACATACAACTATGTTTTGATTTTGATAAACTTATTCTCAATGCAGATTTGGGATTTGAGAATAACGAGTTTATTACTAGTACAGGTCGGCGGAAATAAATAGACCATTCCAAACTACTGGAAAGCTCATTGTATATTCGTTTTGACTTTTGACTTTTGACGAACGCCTTGCGGTACTAGTTGTGTGATATCGACAAAAAGTGCAAAAAAATCAGTTAGATATAGAAATTTACTCAGTGGTGCATGATATCGAGGGAATTTCACCAGGGTTATATAAAAATACACATCTGATTACAGCGGGTAATCTTAGGGGAAAAGTAGGTTTTTTGTGCATTAATCAGCCTATAGCTAGAGATTGTGCTGTAACGAGAGTTTTTCGTGTCCGATTAGTTAGGTTATCAAACCGCTATGCAATTAGCCGGATTTGTCGGACAGAGAGTGTATTTATTGAGAAATTATTGGGGAGTAGATTGTAGTGGTATTGGTGCTTTCGATGATGATGAAACCCAAGCCTTTCTATAAACCAATAAGGACGTATTGTATGCAATGGCAATTGGTAATCAATAGGAAAATAACCGGACATGGCGAGAACAGAACATGAATTCAATGCTGATGATAAGCACCCTATACAGCCAACATCAGCAGATATTATGCTTCGACAACAATTGGAGCATTCAATTAGCAAATACTTTTATGAAGGATGCGATCGCATTATTCATAGTTTGTTGTCTAATTGTCGTTGGTATGCTACAACTCGCGCGAGTATTTTGACCTTAGTAATTGAATGTCCTGACCAAGTTACTAACTGGCAAATTTTGCAACAAATTGTCCCTATGGCGAATGTTCTTCATGGCATTGTTAGCAGTGCTAAAATCCGGGTTTGTCCTCCCGATAGTCAAACTGTGCCTTTTGAAATGAGAGTAGATGAGTTGCCAGTTTATCGTGATTGGATCTGATGCAATTAGGGATTTGAGATTGTTGATTAAGCCATCACATTCTGTTGGATAATTATAATTAGTTCGGCAAAAACTAAATCAGCAGAACGTTGCACAATAGGACTTAATTCCAGTCCAAAATCCAGATTTTTAGCTTCAATTAAATAGACTGTCACCTCTTGGGGAAAATCATCTAAGAAGATTTTTCTCCCAGCAGCCAAGGCATGATCCCAACGAAAATCATGTAAGTTGTAACTAGGTTCGGGCAGTGCTTCTAGTTCATTCCCTGGGACTCTAAATATAGCACCTGCCTCTGAACCTGTGCAACTAGCATCAAGAATAATTAATTTTTCGCTACCTCTGGCTTGAAACATCACCTCCATTCCCGCAGTTCCACAATCAAAAACGCGGATGTTGGGGTGAGGATTTTGGGCAACATATTGCTGTAAACGTTGGGCAATAATTACGCCGACAGCATCATCATTCCGATTCAGATTGCCACAACCAATGATAGTTAGCATGGGATATTTATAATAACATGAATATTATCAACTTGGCACAAAAAATTAAAATTTACGGAAATTCTGACTACATCTTTGATCATTGACTTTATAGTAGCTATAGTAGCCGTAAGTCAGTGACAAAAATTTGTCTTTATTTTCTCTGCGTTTATCTGTAGTGGTTAGTCAAAAATCATTCTTACCCATCAGATAGAATTGCTATATGCTAGTATTTCGTGATACAGAGACTAAAGGTAGAGGTATATTTGCCCAGCAAGATTTTGCTAAAGGAGATTTAATTGAAACATCCCCTGTAATTGTCATTCCTAAACAACAACTTAAGTTAATTACTAAGACGGTGTTATTAAATTATTATTTTGGTTGGCATGGAGAAAGCGGGGCAATAGGTTTAGGTTTTGCTTCTCTTTTTAATCATTCTTATCATCCCAATGCGATTTATACTAAGAATTTTGCTAAAAATGTAATTGATATTATTGCTCATCAATATATTCGGGAAGGTCAGGAAATTACGATTAATTATAATGGGCAGGTTGATGATATTTCTCC
Source organism: Dolichospermum compactum NIES-806 (assembly GCF_002368115.1). Classification (NCBI taxonomy): domain Bacteria; kingdom Bacillati; phylum Cyanobacteriota; class Cyanophyceae; order Nostocales; family Aphanizomenonaceae; genus Dolichospermum; species Dolichospermum compactum. Next base: position 1,198,237 of record NZ_AP018316.1, read on the forward strand.
TGTATGGTTTGATGTGGAGGAATAAAGTAGGTTGGGTTGACGTATGTTACCCAACATTTACCCATTTGGTTAAGTTAAGCCTGGGAATTCATTCCCAGTCTGATAACGAAAGTCGGCTCAAGCCGGCTACATTTTTATGATTCTCCCCCAAAATTTTATCTTTAGTCAGCTTTAGCTTACTTTTGATATTAGCCATGGCTTTGCCACGCAGGCTATCAGAATTCATTCTGAGGTGGACTTTGTAAGCTGGGACTAATTTCTGCTAATGCTGTTTTGATACGTTCTGATAATGGCTGTTTAACTAAATCGTGATATAACAAAACTGCATAAACAATTTCATCATCTACAGCATGACGTAAGGCTGATATATTTTCTTGTTTAAGACTTTTAATTAAATTAGTTAGTGCTGCTTTATGTAGAGATTCAATTGCTCTTTGTAACCCTAATGCTACACAACGTTGACTTTCATCCCAGTTAGCAATAATCGCTTCAAACCGATTGATATCTGTAATCAATTCTTCAAGATTATTCATTATTTTTATGGGTTTATCTGGGGTTAATTGGTTATTTTGAAATTAGTTTAAGGCGCAGGCACTGCGCCCCTACGGATTTATTTAGAGAGATTGTTAAAACCTCATTTCATTTTAAAATCTTGCAAGAGAAAGGGCATAATTGCGCCTGTCGTTAAACTAGCTACAGTAATGGGAATACAGAGGGGAATTGATGCTTGTGCTAATAATACTAATATAACCGTGCCAATACCACTAGCAATAATAGTTTGACGCAGAAAATATATAGGGTCACGGAATAGTTTACCCTTGAGAAATAACTTAACAGAAAACCAACTTAATTCTAACATATATGCTCCTAATGATTGGCTAATAAATTCAGGATAAATAATCCTAAAATTACCGCAGGAATTACTCCTGCTGGTGCAAATAAACTACCAATTGTGGCTGCAAATTGATATCCTATATCTTTACCTGCAAGGATAATTCCGCCAATTGCACCACCAATCATTGATAAAATTGCGGCGATGATTAACCAACTAAATCCTGTGGTGAGATTTAATTCTGTATTTAAACTATGCAAAAATTTGACAAATCCTGGATCATTAACTAAATCAAACATAGTCATTCTCCTATTTTGGGGTTAATTGATGGCAAATGCCTGGATTTCTGCGGTTAAATCTTGTAGGGCTTTGGCTACTATTTCGGCTTGTTCTAATTGCTTATGTTCTGTAAATATTCGCCAAGCTTCTTGATAGTATGCTTCTGCTTTTAAGAGATTTTGGGGATTCCCTAATTCTGGTTTTTCGAGGTTGTCGGGTAAGTTGAAGAGGAGGTTAGCTTTGTTAGAAATTGTATTAGCATATTCTAACGGTGTATCTTGAAGATTACGCACTTTTAAAGCTTCATCATAGGCTAAGACAGCGCGTAAATTATTTTCTACAGGATGGGAACTTACTAGATATTGTAAGGCATTTCCTAAATTATTTTGCAACATTGCATATTCTCTAGGATGGTCAATTATGTTAATATGCTTGAGGGCGATTTCAAAGGATTGGACTGCTAAACCTTGACGTAAAGATTCTTGTGCCGATGACATGGGCATGGAAAGATAGGCGATCGCTATGTTATTATACAAAATCGCATATTCTTGGGGGTAATCTTCCCAAGTAAACACCCGCAAAGCCTCATGATAAGCATGAATACTCTCAGTTATCCGCGCTAAATTATAGGGAACAAGAGATTGCAAAACTAACCCCAAATTCATCTGCACTTCTGCTACTTCTGCCGCTGGGGCAAATTGTTGTAAAATTGGCAAAGCTTCCTGATAATCTGCTCGCGCTTGTTGCAAAAATTGGGAACCCCCGTCAGGGATCATCTGTAACGTCCCTGCCATGCCCACCTTAGCCCGTGCTTTTAGTAAAAGATACTCCTCCCCACACATTTGATAAGCGCGGTCAAATAGCCCAATTGCATTGTGTAGATCTTGGGCTGTTTTCGGCTTTTTCTGAAAACCTTGTGCTATTTCTATCAGCATTTGGATTTTTTCGGCTGTTGTTGCTGACTCTGAAGATATGGACGCAATAGCAGCTTTCACAAATGAATCTGTAATACTAGAAGTCATAAATTTGCCTGGGGAATGGAGTTATGATCACCCATATATTAGGGTTATTAACTAAGCCGATTTACGCAGTTTTCGAGTTGATACAAATTCCCCAATTTCTTACCATCGTATGCACTTAAATAAAACACATCATACCGCCCTCCTCGCTTGCGGGGAGGGGTTGGGGTTGGGGTTATTTCGTTCTAGACACAACCCGCCCATCCAATATAAAACAATTGGGTTATAAAAATCTAGAGTGAATTTACCAATAAAAGGAGTTGCCTTTCTATCCTCAAATTCATGATTTATCTAGCAGTTATCAAAATTGACATAAAATTAAAACCAGAATAAAAAACCCACTCATTAAGAGGATGTTTGAAAAGTTTTGAATGTATAGACTGACCCCTCTCCAAACCTCTCCCCTGCAAGGGGAGAGGCTTTGAAAACCCCATTCCCTGGTAGGGAAGGGGGGCAGGGGGGTTAGGTTTTTGGAAATTATGGGTTTCATCTGATACTTTTCAAACAACCTCTAAGTGGGTTCTGACTATTTATCAACAATAAAACAATTTAAGCGTTTTCAATCCCGATCTTTTTTTGAGCAAATTTGCGTTTAGCCCACATACCCGCACCAAAAAGCACCGTACTACCCACCACAGGAAGAGCGTCGGTTTCCCAAGGCACAGCAGCCACATCTCCCAGAGTGACATTCCCAACCCCGGTAATGCTAGAATTGTAAGCACCGAAATCACTGTTATTGAATCCCGTATTCACGAAATAATACTGAGTATCTGCCGTCAGGTTAACCCCATTAAAGCCAGAATTATTGCCATCAGGAAAATCATCGTTACCGATAATAGCATTAGTTAAGGGACTAGCAGCACTAAAGCTATTCTTATAGATAAAGGTGTAGTTATCGAAAGTGGCTGTACTAAGAAAATTGTAAGCCCCAGTAGTACCCACAAAGAAATTTTGCACTTGATAGGGGACGGCAGTACTTCCAACTGATAAAGAATTAGGGGGATTGGTTGCATTCTCAACTGGGCGATTCCACGTAGGAGCACCCGTTGTGTTTCCCGAAAAAGTAATCGCTTGGGCAGGAGCAGCCACCATGAAAGATAAAGAGGCAAAGCTAGTCAGAGCAAGGGTTTTAGCGATTATGGGGGGGGTAAAAACTTTCATGTTGATTTTTTAGGTAAAAATTCAGATGGAACAGGGAACGGGCAACTGGAAAAACTCATGTTTAAAAACATGAGATTGAAATAATGTGCCGAAAAAATCCCAGTATATGCCGCTAATAGAGAACAGAGAAAACTCTAACTCTAAAAGTAACATGACCATATCATACATTTAGGACTTACGCAACTGGCACAAGCGATGGTGCGGCTACGCTGCACCGAGCGCCTAAAGACTAAACCATTGACATAGCAATATCTGGACGTTTTAGTTGTCCTATTAAATAATTAGAAAGCAAATTATGCTTAATTTGATAAATAGTTTGACCTGTGTTGTAAGCTAAGTTTTTTAGTCTTAGCCAAACCAACATAGCACAAGCTATATGATTTCTTTGAAGACGACCTTTGCGACACTGACATGATTCAATGCCAGTTAATTGTTTTATCTCCCTGTGAAACTCTTCTATTTTCCAACGGATTTTACACACCTGTTGTGTAACATCCATAGAACTTTGAGATATATCATTAGTTGCGATATAGTCCGTTCTATCGGTAGAGATAGTAACCCGGAATAGCTTCACTTTTTTCTCGGAGGGGAATGCTTTTATCTTGATAATTTTACCACATTCTAACTCATCTTCACTCCATGACAATGATTCAATATTTTTATATTTTTCTTTGCCAAAACTATCATCAACCAAACGATTAATCTTTAAAGGACAATAATAAACTTTATCTAGACTATCAATATAAAGCATTAAATTGTTAACTGCATACCAAGTATCCATTAAAACTGTATCAAATGGCAGAACCTTTTGATATACAAGCCCTTGCAACATATTTTTCACATGGTCAACTTTACTTAAACCATCATTGTCAGGGTTAAAAATACGATAATCTATTACCCAAAATTTGAGAGTTTTAGGATTAACATATATACAATTGACTATTCCAATTCCTTTGACGATGCCATGCTCATTTCCACTATATTGCCTTCGCACTATTTCAATCTTTTCTGAAAATCTTTTGTTTAAAACTGTGTCATCAAATATAATATAAGCATTCTCGTCCCGGACAATTATATCTTTCACATTATCCCAAAGTAACCGAGGAGTCAATTTCTCATTTTTTAAATAATAATTAATTTTATCGTGACTAATATTGTCTAAATGTTCTGCTAGATTAGTCATTGTGTAGTTGATTTGACTGCTAAGTAAATACTGGCAGTAATTAAGTTTAGTAAATTTCATCGTTAATTAATTTCTTAATGCACCCTATCATCATTCTCTCATAAAATTAATACCCGTCATTTATTTAATCTATTACTATTAACAATTCTCAATCAGTCTGATTCAATAACATCTTCATTATTGCAGTACACATATACTAATAATTAGCGATCGCTGTGCCAGTTGCGTAAGTCCTGGCATTTTCAAAATTTGTAACTTGTTCTTCTGTTTGCATTAAGCGATTTTCTTGCAAGGTTGCCAATAAATTATTTTGATTCATTGTTTTGTCCCTTATTTCTCAAAAGTATAACGATTACACTATAGTGGCTGAACTTACTTTTACATTCTCTTGCTGTTTAGAAATAGAATCTGTTTGTGTAAATTCATCAAATAATTTAAAAAAATCCTCAAAAGCAGTATTTTCATCTTTAGAGAAAAATAAAATTATCTGATCCCATGTTTGATTATAAGCAACATTATATTTTTGTTGTATCCAAGGTTGAAAATTTGAAAATTCTTGTTCTTGAGAAGTTTGAGGTATTTGCATTTGACGACGTGCAAAACTGTAACCAGCGATAAAAGTGCGAAGATTAGCGATGGTTGTTTTTCCTAAATACATAGCTGGACGTTTTTGAATATTGCGGATTAAATCGTATAAATCTAACATAATATTCCTCTGGTTAAAATTCTGTTTCAGTAATTTGAAATTCTCCACCTAAATCTTGTATAACGCAATATAAGTTATTTATCCAGTTTACCCTAGAAACTCCTTCGGGGTGAATGTTGTCAAAAATTAGTTCTTGTCCATCAATTTCTACTGCAATAGCATAATGTCTACCGTTAATGGAGATATTTTGTTGTAAAACTTCATGGTAGATATTACAGAATGGGTCTTCTGTACTCCCTGTAAACAAGTTAATTTTTCTACCAGGTATTTTTTGATTAATTAGGAATTGACGCAAAGCTATAGCACAAGGAACACATTCAAAAATATGAAATTGTTCGGCTATATCATTTAGTTGACAGTGAATGTCATTATTAGTCATGATGCAGGATATTTTTAGCCAGATTAGAAAAAATACGGAAAACTATAATCAGGGTAAAAATACCATGAATTGAGGAAGCCGGGGAATAAATTTTATTATTTGTCTGATAGCGTAGCGTGGCGCAAGCCATATCAGGATATCCAGGATTAGAAGATTAACAGGATGTTTTTTAGAAAATATAGGTTTTTGTGAATGATAGAAAATATATTTTTCTCTGAACCATAATTTATAATCATTAAATATTCACAGAAAATCTATAAATAACAATCCTGTACATCCTTAAATCCTGGTTATCCTAATTCAGACAACCACAACAAATAATCTCCAAATAGGAAGCCAGGGAATAAATTCCCTGTCTAAAAGCTAAAGTCGGTTTAAACCGATATTGGGAATGATGGAATATTATATTTATCTTCATCAGGTAAAAAGTCAATCAAATCCTGTACATCCTAAAATCCTGGTTATCCTGATTCTGACAACCACAACCAACAATCTCCAAATAGTGAAAATGTAACTTTACCTATTTGTTAATAACTAAAAAATTGAGAGGAATATGAACAACAAGATCCCCGACTTATTAAAGAAGTCGGGGATCTGACTCTACATATCTTTGCGCCGGACACCATGTTAAATCGGTGATACATTCATCAAAAGCATCCCAGTTATGTCCGAAGTATGTAGGAATTTCCATTGCTTCAGCAGCTTGATTTAAAAATGTTTGTTTGCTATTGATTTTTTTACCATCAAGATAAAAAAATTTATGATTCATAGATTTATGGTGAGGAAATAGGTTAGCAAAATTGTCTGAATCAGGATGTCCAGGATTAAAGGATTTACAGGATGATAAAATATAAAATGGGCGATCGCTAATAAAATTATATAAATCTTAAAATTATGTAGATGATAATTTTAACTATTTTTAAGTATTATGTTATTAATATTGTCTAAATGTTCTGCTAGATTAGTCATTGTGTAGTTGATTTGACTGCTAAGTAAATACTGGCAGTAATTAAGTTTAGTAAATTTCATCGTTAATTAATTTCTTAATGCACCCTATCATCATTCTCTCATAAAATTAATACCCGTCATTTATTTAATCTATTACTATTAACAATTCTCAATCAGTCTGATTCAATAACATCTTCATTATTGCAGTACACATATACTAATAATTAGCGATCGCTGTGCCAGTTGCGTAAGTCCTGTCATAAATTATCATCATTAACTATTCACAGAAAACCTATAAATAACAATCCTGTACATCCTGAAATCCTGGTAATCCTGATTCAGACAACCACCACAAAAAATCTCCAAATAGCCATAAGCCAGGGAATTAATTCCCTGTCTAAAAGCTCAAGTCGGTTTAAACCGACTATTGGCCCGGATTTCTCACCAAAATCCTCAAACCCTTATATAATCTGGATTATGGGTTTTTACACTGCATCAAAAACAACCTCGTGAAAAATGACCGAAACCGTTGCTCTATAAGGATTATATAGATTGCGATCGCATTGTTTGTGAGAAATGCGGGTTGGGAATGATGGAATATTATATTTATCTTTATCAGGTAAAAAGTCAATCAAATCCTGTACATCCTTAAATCCTGGTAATCCTGATTCAGACAACCACCACAAAAAATCTCCAAATAGTGAATGCTATTGATTTTTTTACCATCAAGATAAAAAACTTTATGATTCATAGATTTATGGTGAGGAAATAGGTTAGTAAAATTGTCTGAATCAGGATGCACGGTTACTGAGCGAAGTCGAAGTACAGGATTACAGGATTTACAAGATGATAAAATAGACCATTGCTAATAAAACCTTATCAATGACTACTTTAACCGCCAAATCTTGATAGTTTTGTCACTACTCCCACTAGCCAGAGTTTGACCATCGGGGCTGTATGCTACTGAAAGAACCGAGCTAGTATGAGCAGTAAAAGTTTGCAGTAGCTTTCCCGTTTTTACATCCCACAGTTTGATAGTGTCGTCCTCACTCCCACTAGCCAGAGTTTGACCATCGGGGCTGTATGCTATTGACCAAACCAAGTCAGAATGACCAGTGAGGGTTTGCAGTAGCTTTCCCGTTTTTACATCCCACAGTTTGATAGTGTCGTCCTCACTCCCACTAGCCAGAGTTTGACCATCGGGGCTGTATGCTACTGAAAGAACCGAGCTAGTATGAGCAGTAAAAGTTTGCAGTAGCTTTCCCGTTTTTACATCCCACAGTTTGATAGTGTCGTCCTCACTCCCACTAGCCAGAGTTTGACCATCGGGGCTGTATGCTATTGACCAAACCAAGTCAGAATGACCAGTGAGGGTTTGCAGTAGCTTTCCCGTTTTTACATCCCACAGTTTGATAGTGTCGTCCTCACTCCCACTAGCCAGGGTTTGACCATCGGGGCTGTATGCTACTGAAAGAACCGAGTTAGAATGAGCAGTCAAAGTTTGCAATAGGTTTCCCGTTTTTACATCCCACAGTTTGATAGTCTTGTCATTACTCCCACTAGCCAGGGTTTGACCATCGGGGCTGTATGCTACTGACCAAACCCTCTCAGAATGACCTTTGAGGGTTTGCAGTAGGTTTCCCGTGTTTACATCCCACAGTTTGATAGTGTTGTCCTCACTCCCACTAGCCAGGGTTTGACCATCGGGGCTGTATGCTACTGACCAAACCCTCTCAGAATGACCTTCAAGGGTTTTTTCTAAAGAGAAACCAATAGGTAAATTTGCAATTATAGATATGGGATTGACTGGAAACACGCCATAACGTGCATAGCCATAGATTTGAGTTCCTATAAGTCCTAATATCGCAGCTATTAATAGTTTCCATAAAACAGGAATCGTTGTTTGAGGCGCTGGAATTGTGACAGGTTGACTCTGAGGTGTAGAAACTGGCGTTTGTGAAACCTGAGATCGATTTTGCTGAACTGGTGCTTTACTAATAGATGCTGCAACCTGCCAAATCTTGATAGTGTTGTCATAACTCCCACTAGCCAGAGTTTGACCATCGGGGCTGTATGCTACTGAATTAACCCAGCTAGAATGACCAGTGAGGGTTTGCAGTAGGTTTCCCGTGTTTACATCCCATAGTTTGATAGTGCTGTCCCTACTCCCACTAGCCAGGGTTTGACCATCGGGGCTGTATGCTACTGAATTAACCGATCTAGAATGACCAGTGAGGGTTTGCAGTAGGTTTCCTGTGTTTACATTCCATAGTTTGATAGTGTTGTCATAACTCCCACTAGCCAGGGT